>CAZNLS010000005.1:0-47871 GCA_964573895.1 uncultured Clostridia bacterium | reverse complement strand
AAAAAGTTACCCGCAGGAGATAAAGTTAGAGATCTTTAAAAACTATATATATATTGAACAGAAAAAAAAATCAAGCGATCCCTTTCACATTATATAATTAAAGACTTTGTCCCTGTTTCAATCCGTTGGAAAAATATCAACATTAATTTTTCCATATCTGTATTCATCCAGAAATTTTCCGTTTTTAAAAATATTTTTTGTGAAAATTCCTTCAAAATTGTATCCGTTTTTTTCAAGAACTCTCATTGAAGCTTTATTATTTTCAAATACACCTGTATGAAGCCTCGCAAATTTCAGTACATCAAAACCATATTTTGTAATAAGTTCCAATGCCTTCGATGCAATTCCTCTCCCCCAATAAATTTCACCAATCCAGTATCCGACTTCGGCTGTTCTCCTGTAGACATCGTTTTGGGGGACTAATCCGATCATTCCTGCCAATTGTCCGTTGAACTCAATTGCAAAAGTTACCGGAACATCTTCTTTCATACAGATATTTATGTAATCCGCAGCATCTTTTTCACTATAAGGATATGGAAAAATATCCCTTAGATTATCTGCAATTTTTCTATTGTCAGCAAGTTTGGTAATTTGGACTTTATCCGATATAACCGGCCTCCTTAGCGATACCTCTTCTTTTTTCATTTTTCCCTGTTGTTCAGATTATCAATATCCCTGATAACTTTATACTCTTTTATTCTAAAAAAAGATTAGGTAAAGTCAATTTAATTTTGTAAATTTGTTCATTTGAATCAAAATGTGTCGTTACGCATACAAAAAAAAATGTCTTTTTCAACCGTAGGTGAGGGCCTGACGTTCGCCCATGAAAATCTGTCTTTTGTTAATTATATATCTAATAAAAATTGATATATAGAAATATTACGCATTTATGGCAGTATGGATAGTAATACTAACCGTCAATTAGAGCATTATATTTACTTTTTTTTAACAAATCTCAACATTGCCGGCAATGGTATTGTTTTTATTACTTTTATTTGAGAAATTTGGAGATGGTTGGGGTTTATTAAAATATTGTTTTCTTCAGGAGAAATTGCAGAAGGGACCTCTAATGAAAGAGTTTCATTTTTTAAAAGCCATTTAGTGCCAAGTTCTTTTGTGAAATGTCCGGGTTCTGTATTATCCCACCCTGGGGATAGTTGAGCTGTTTTGATTTTTTGTATTTTCACATTTTCGGGGAGCTGGAGATAAACAAGCACATAATCATCCGGCAATGTTTTTGGATCTAAGTGTACCGCTGCTTCTGTTATCGCCAACGAAGCTGTATTTGAAGTATACAGCATCGGGAATCCTTTTTTGTTCCACCTTCCACCATTTATTTTTGCTCCTATTCCATCAAGGTTTTTTGCATATTTTTTTTTGGTTATCCTATAAACAATCATTAAGCTCTAAGCAAATATTCCATATTCAATATTAGTGAGTTCCTTTTCAATTAATTCATAGCCAAAATAATTCCCTATTAACTCCATGGGCTTCCTTCCTCCAAACATTCTGTTTTCAGAATTCAACCATAAATAAAATTTTTCCTTATCCCCAAAAACGTTAACTCCTTTTACATAAAGAATTGCTAACTTTATAATGCTCTGAGAAATCTCTGTATTAAGTTTCTCGTTTTTTTTCACTCTCTCGATTGTTCTCCTTGATCTTGGAAATATATTAAATTTTGCTAACTCTGTTATTGACAAATCCAGATTTCTAAGGAGGGATTCAAGAGCATTTTTTGGGAGTCCTTCATAGCTGAGATTTAATAGATCAATATCATTTTTAATCTCAGTATTAAGACGTTTTTCCCCACCCAATAATTGAATTACAGCATTGTACTGCATTTTTCACCTCCGATAGTATTATAGCGTCATTTGTCGGTTCTTTCAACATATTTTGACGTTTTTATGCCAATCAATATATTAATATGTCTTCACCTCCGGATGTAAAAGTATATTATGGAATTAGGAAAGCCGGATAAGTGGAACGAAAAGAGATGCACTTAAAACGAGCCGTTAATTAGTCTTGAAAACAAAAACATTATATTCATGGAATTTTATTTATTCGAAATAATGATAAAAGGGTAGACGCAAAGCATACCGCTACGTTAGGGGATATAATTTGTTAATTTAAATTAAAAGTTGTTCAGATTATCAATATCCCTGATAACTTTATACTCTTTTATTCTAAAAAAAGATTTAACTTCTTCTACAAGGCCTTCTCTTACTACTATCAAAACATCTTTTTTGCCATCGTCTAATATTGCTTTCAGCGCCGGGTAAAAGCCCGATTTGTTCAATTCCAGAGGGCCGACCTCATCAATGACAATCATTTTGCAATCTGTATTTATAAGTTTAATGAGTTCACTATTTGCCCAATTAAAAACTTTTCGCAAAAACCTGAACTTCCCAATTCTCACAACCCCCTCTTCCGGTTCGTTTTCATCTACTTCCAGGGGAATCAACTTTTTCGATGATATACTAAATATATGCCTTTTATTGTCAATTACCGGCATCAAAATCCCGCAAATCGACTTTTTATCATGTATCCGGTTATCGAGTCTGGTGGTCTTACCGCTTCCTGTTTTCCCGGTATAAATGTTAATCATTCTCATCATCACCTGTTTCCATATAGATAATAGTTGTCAAAGTCAGGACGGTAAATTGAGTTATCCTTTTAAAGAATCGTTCACCTTTCAATATTTTCCAGTTGGCAAAAACAATAATTTTTAAAACCGGTAGGATTGAAGTTATAAATTCTACATCTTTCCCATACAGGGTCTTTTTCTTTCGAAAAACTTTTTTATACCACTTTTGGATATAAGGGGATATGAAGAAGAACCAGACAGTCATTATTACCATTGACCTTATTATCATTAAAACTGCTTTTGTTCCGGTACTCTTCGATATCTCAGGATAGAGATAAGAGAGCAGAACAATTACTGAGGCAAGAAAGATTATTAAAAGTGCAGTCGGTTTTTTCAGCCAGAATTTTCTCTTCCTCTTTTTTTTTGTTATTCGAGGATTGTCCTCCGAAACAGGCGGAATGGGATTAAAATCTTCATTTTCCGCAGTTTCTGAAATTTTCCTCGGTAAACCGGAGGCAACAATACCTGTAAAAATACCTGCGATAAGATGTACTCCCGTATAAGCCCCCATTATCCATAAACTCAGATTGTCAATCTTATTTAAGAATGAAAATTGTGATGAAATATACAATCCGAAACTGTTGATTGATTCCCAGAGGTTTCCTCCGTAAACAATAGTAAGCATTAAAAACTTCTGTAATGAAGATAAAGTCATGGTTAGAGTACCGAATATCACGCAGGAGAGACGGAAGAGTTTTTTGTGCCTGAATAAGATCTCACCAAGCAAACCCTGAAGTGTCACGGCAAAATAGGCTGCCGGAGGAGTGTACGGTGCGACACCTGCCTTTATAAGCATAACAATTAACATTGATCTTATAATCTCTCCTCTTTTTTCCGAATAGTACCCGATAAGGGAAATAAATATAACGGCAGTTCCGTTAACAAACAGACCTGTAAGCGGAATATGTAAAGCATGAAGAGCTCCGCCAAGAGCAGCTTCGCTCAGTGCCCAGAAGGCTGTAATTCTTCTTATTTTTGATACTGGAATGATTTCTCCTGATTAACAGAAATTATAATAGTGTATATGTTTCAATTCAACATCAATTGATATAACCAAGTGATTTAAGATTTTCATATTCATCTTTGGGAAGTTTTTTCAAGTCCATAGACTGGCTTGTCCTTTCAAGATTGTCAAAATCATTTAACCAGTCAAAAAATTTTGCCCTGAAGAAGAGAGAAATATCGTGATTTGCCGGGGCAACATTTTCAAGAGGATCAACCGAAAGATCAAAAAGTTCTTCACTATTATCATATAAATTGATTATATAATACCAGTTCCTCCACCTTATCCCCACAGAAGGCGGCGTTCCGTAGGTTACAGAGACAGTAAACCTGTCATCTATCTGAGGATCTCTTATTGATTTCAATAACGATTCTCCGTCAAAAAATCTCTCTTCACCAAAGAGTCCTGCAAATGTGGGAAAGATATCAACAAGTTGAACCAATCGCTCTACTTTTAAATTTTTTAATCCCATGCTGAGTGGGAATTTAACTATCAGCGGGACTCTGCTTGTCTCTTCATAGACATTGCTCCCGTGCCCCCACTCCCCATGTTCATAACATGCTTCTCCATGATCGGATGTAAACACTATCATCGAATTATCATAAAGTCCTTTTTCCTTAAGTTTAATTAAAAGTTTGTTAAATTCATAAATGACATGTCTTACAGATGAGTCATAATCATCTATCACATCTCTGATATCTTTCTTTGTGAATTTGTACCCCCGATTTCTGAGCTTAACAAGATCGAAAATTATTCTCCTCTTACCGGGTCTCTTTTTTTTGTCCCTAAACATGTCTGCAAAAGGAGCAGGAGGGATAATTGGAAAATGGGGTTCTCTAAAGTGAACATAAACAAATCTGGGAGTTTTAAAGTCGAGAACTTTGTCAAAGCTTTTAACGGCATTTCTCTTCTGATACCTCGGGTCCTGCCAACGGAAAAACACCTTTCTGTAATAATCGACCCCTTGAGTGAACCCGAACACTTTTGAGACATTACCGGCTTCCGTGATGAGAGAGGTCGAATATCCGAATGATTTAAAAAATTCCGGCATCATGAAAAGGCCGGAGGGAAGTCTGTTTGTCAGCAGCCTTAATTTATGTCTGTGAGGATAAAATCCGGTGAAAATGGAAGCTACACTGGACCTTGTGAAAGTGGCGTTTGAATAAGCATTCATAAACATAACAGAGTCTCTGGAAAAAGTGTCAAGCTCGGGAGATGTCTCTCTTTCATATCCGTAAGTGCCAAGGTGATAGATACTGCATCCGTCGATAAGAAAGATAAATACCTCAGGCTTTTTTCCGATAAATTCTTTACTTAAATGAATCTTATTACTCCTTCTTTTAAACCCAAGATCAACTATATCAACCCCTCCCTGTAAAATAGAAATTTCAATAAATCCCGGCGATGAAAATTCTATTGAATATTTTTTTTGAGAAGATATTTTTATTTTTTCAATATTCTCTTTTTTTATTCCTTTCTGAAACAAGACTTTTCTTAATTTGATTTGCCCCTTCCCCTCAAATTCAATACTGCCTTTTCCGGGTGGGAAATAGTGTGCAGCATTGTCTCCGGCAGTCAAAAATCGTTTTTTTGCCCTGACAGACTCCCCAAAATTGACATATTTTAATTTGAGAACTCCCCTCCCATCCCTTCTGAACTCAAGGAAATTCGCACCTTTTAATAATTTAGCCTGGAAAGAATACTTTCTGTAATTTAAAGATTTAAGAAGAGTAAACTTTTTTTTCCCATTTATAAAAATATCTGATTTCCGGTCGGTTAAAGTATATTCAATGGTGACGCTTTCAACTCCAGGGTTTTTTCTCCAGAAAATTAATTTTGATATTTTTTTTGATGAATTAATAATTCCACTGTTAATTTTAAAACCACTCCAGTTATTAATATCACATGTACCGGCTTTAATTATGTTCTGCTCAATATTGGTTACAAAAGTAGGAGGCACACTAAATGTTCTCTCTTTTTTTCCACACCCGGCAGTGACTGTAATTAAAAAACTTATTATTATTAACTTTAAACTTTTCATGTTAATCTTCCAATTAAATAGATTTGAATTATATAATATAGGATAATAACAATAATGATATTATAAAATAAGGAGTTTATCAATGTATCCGGCGGTGAAGAACATTCCCCACATTTCAAGTATAGAGATGAGAAAAGTTGACCGTCTGATGATAGAAAAATATGGAATAAATCTTTTTCAGATGATGGAAAATGCGGGCAGAAACCTGGCAGATTTTACAGCAAGCATCATCTTTAACAGAAGTTATAAGGATCCTAAAATTCTCGTTCTTGCAGGCAGTGGTGGAAACGGCGGAGGAGTTGCAGCAGCAGCGAGAAGACTCCATAATCGCGGATTTCAGGTCTTCATTTCAGCATCAAAAGAATGGAATGATATTAAAAGTGTCCCGGGGAAACAATTTGAAATTTTAAACAACATCGGAGTTAAGATTGAAAAGTTTAAAAGCAGATATTCAATTAAACCTGATCTGATTTTAGATGGAATTCTCGGTTACAGTATAAATGGTTCACCTTCGGGAAATGTAAAGTCTATGATTGAATTTGCAAACAGGCAGAAGTGCAGAATCATATCCCTCGATATGCCCTCCGGTATTGATCCTGACAAAGGATCCATTGCAACTTCATGCATCCAGGCAGACTATACGTTAACAATCGCTTTGCCTAAACAAGCATTCAAAATTGAGAGCGTCCGGAACTTAACCGGAGATATCTATCTCTGTGATATCAGCGTTCCGAATGAATTGTACAGAAACGAACTTAAGATACCCGGAACAGATATGATCTTTCATGAAAATGACATTATCAGGCTTAAATATTAATATAAACAGAGCTTGAAATACTTGACATTTAATCGAACCTGATTTACCATTATTTATAACAATTACAATTTTAAAATTGTTCTAATATTTTTTTTTATTTAAAAAAATGATATAAATAGTTCAAAGGAATTCAAATGAAAAAACTATCAAGAAGAAATTTATTTTTTTTATTCATTGTACCGGTCTGTCTGTTTATTATCACCTCAAATAATTACGCCAGGTTTGATGACCCGATCCCTGAAGTAGGAATCAAAGAACGACAGGGAAATATAGTCCCCCTTGATCTGGTCTTTAAAGATTCTAATGGCAAACAGGTTAAATTGAGGGATCTTATAACTAATACCACGGTAATATCCCTTGTCTATTTCGACTGCCCGACTGTCTGTAAACCTCTTCTCGGTGCAGAAGTAGACGTTCTCGACAAGATATCACTTAAGCCGGGAAAGGATTACAATGTAATCACAGTATCATTCAATGAAGATGACAATCCCGCAGCAGCAAAAGATATTAAAGATAATTTCATGAAGAGATTCAACAAGAAATTTCCTCCGGATGCATGGCATTTCCTCACGGGTGACAAAGAATCAATAAGAAAACTTACCGATTCATTGGGCTTCTATTTCAAGAGAACCGGTGATGATTTTGCACATCCGACCGGATTAATAATGTTATCCCCGGAAGGAAAGATAACCAGGTATTTTTACGGTATCAGGTTTCTACCGTTTGATGTGAAGCTCGGAATGCTTGAGGCTTCCAAAGGTAAAATAGGTGCCACAATAAGTAAAGTTTTGCTTTACTGCTTCAGCTATGACCCCGAAGGAAAAACATATGTATTTAATATATTAAAAGTTACCGGAACGATAACGGTATTCTTCGGTCTTATTTTTATAACCTGGCTGTTTCTCAGTACAAGAAAGAGGAGAAAGAAGGAATAAAAAATGACAAATGATACAAAAAATGAACTTCAAAACAGTGATAACTATTTAAAATATCAGGGAAAATATAAGGGAATCGGAGGCTGGATATTTTCGACAGACCATAAAAGAGTAGGTATTCTCTATCTCGTAACTATCCTCTCCTTTTTTGCCGTTGGTGTTTTTATCGGACTTTTGATGAGACTGGAGTTGATAGCTCCGGGAAGGACCATTGTGGGAAGTGACACATACAATGCTTTTTTTACTCTCCATGGAGTCATAATGATATTCCTCTTTATAGTTCCGGGGATTCAGGCAACTCTGGGAAATTTCTTTCTGCCTCTTCAGCTGGGTGCAGATGATGTAGCTTTTCCCAGACTCAACCTTCTTTCATGGTGGATCTTTATCGCGGGAGCAGTAATTGCTTTATCATCACTCTTTTCGGGAGCCGGCCCTCCTGATACAGGCTGGACATTTTATGCTCCTTACAGTGTCCGGACCGGAACAAATGTTACACTGGCAGTTCTGGGAGCCTTTGTTATGGGATTCTCTTCAATCCTCACGGGACTTAACTTTATCGTTACAATTCACAGGATGCGGGCAAAAGGGATGGGTTGGTTCAGGATGCCTCTTTTTATCTGGAGTTCATATGCAACTGCCTGGATTCAGATCCTTGCAACTCCTATACTTGCAATAACACTCCTGCTGGTAGTAGCGGAGAGGACGCTTGGACTGGGTCTTTTTAACCCTGCAATGGGCGGCGACCCTCTCCTATATCAACACCTTTTCTGGATATATGCTCACCCGGCAGTTTATATTATGATACTTCCCGCCATGGGAGTTATATCGGAAATAATTCCGACCTTTGCAAGAAAAAAAATATACGGTTATAAAGCAATAGCATTTTCAAGCATGGCAATAGCATTTGTCGGTTATCTTGTCTGGGGCCACCATATGTTCACGTCCGGAATTAGCGACACTGCAAGAATTATTTTTTCTCTTTTAACTTTCCTTGTAGCAATCCCCAGTGCCATTAAAGTTTTTAACTGGGTGGCAACACTTTACAAAGGTTCAATCAGATTTTCTCCTCCCCTTCTGTTTACATTCACTTTTATTTTCCTTTTTCTTATCGGAGGTCTGTCAGGACTTGTTCTGGGATCACTATCTACCGATATATACCTTCATGACACATCTTTTGTAGTCGGGCATTTCCACTATATCGTGTTCGGGGGCTCGGGATTTGCACTGTTTGCGGGACTCCTTTACTGGCTCCCGAAAATGACAGGGAAAATGTATAAACAGGGGAGAATATATTTAAGCTGGTTTTTCCTTTTCATCGGTTTTAACATGCTTTTTTTCCCAATGATCCTAATGGGTATGTTTGGAATGCCAAGAAGATATTACGATTATCTTCCGAAGTTTCATCCTTACCACCTTATCTCTACAATCGGTTCATGGATACTTGTAACGGGCCTTGTTATCTTCTTTGTCACACTCTATAAATCGTTAAAAAAAGGATCACCGGCAGGTGATAATCCCTGGGGAGGAACAACCCTCGAATGGAAAACAACTTCACCTCCTCCGCATGAAAATTTTTTATATAAGCCTGAGATCACTGAAGATCCCTATATTTACCCGGAGACTGAAGAAACATGAGCTCTAAAACTGTAAATCTGCACACCGGACATTCCGATCCTGTTGGCGCCAGGCTTGGGATGTGGCTTTTTCTGTTTACGGAATTTCTTTTGTTCGGAGGTCTTTTTCTGTTGTACTCAGTCTACCGCTCGAATTTTAAATCCGATTTTCACTTTGCAGCAACAACTCTCAGCCTGAAAATGGGGACAATTAACACTGTAATTCTTCTTACAAGCAGCCTTACAATGGTTCTGGCTGTTGCAAGCCTTGTAAAACGAGATAGGAAGAATTCTTCCCGCTTTATAATGTTTACTATTTTTTTAGGTTTTGTATTCCTGATTAACAAATACTTTGAATGGTCGGCAAAGATAGGACACGGCCTTTTTCCTAACTCTGAAGTTCTTGAAAGTCATACGGCAGGAGAGAAAGTTTTCTACAGCCTCTACTATCTTATGACTGGAATGCATGCCCTGCATATTATTATCGGGATAATAATTTTAGCCGTAATGTACCTAAAAATAAGAAAAAGACCTTTCAAAAGATTCACTGTTGAAAAAGCCGGGACTCCTTCGCTCACTTTGTCTGATTTGAATGGAAAATCCCTGATTAATTTTAAGGATAATGAGCAAGTTGAGTCTGTAAAAATGGATCTTATCTTTTCCGCAGACTCCGCTGCCGGTGAGAAGGATCTGATAAAGCTTGAAAATTCCGGACTGTACTGGCATCTGGTCGATGTAATCTGGATATTCCTGTTCCCGCTTTTTTACCTGATAACATGAGGAGATAAGAGATGGAAAACAAAAACACAAAACCATTTTCAACTTATATTCTTGTCTGGCTCGGACTCGTAATGCTGACAATAATAACTGTTACAGTCGCCTCAATGCACCTGGGGAACCTGAGTATTCTCGGAGCCGTAGTGATTGCAATAATCAAGAGTTCACTCGTAGTCTCTATCTTCATGAATATAAAATATGAGGATAAAGTATTTAAATATATGGTTGGGGTTGCAGTAATTACTCTTGCGATAATTATTTCTCTTACATTTTTTGATATATCATACAGGTGAGGTGAAAGATGTATACAGTTGGAAGTTCGGTAACCGAAGCTGTTGATTCGACTTTTGTATTTATAGTAGCTATATCACTAATTCTGCTGATTGGTATTACGGCAATAATGATCTATTTTGCCATAAAATATTCGAAGAAAAACAATCCGGTTCCAAAAAAAGTAAAAGAACATCTCTGGGTGGAAATAACCTGGACACTCATTCCGGTTTTAATAGTTCTGGCAATGTTCTGGTCAGGATACAAGGGTTTTAAACTTCTGAGAGAAGTTCCTGAAGACTCGATGAAAATAAAGGTATTCGGGAAGATGTGGGAATGGAACTTTATATACGATAATGGAAAGGAGACAAAGGAATTATTTGTCCCGGTGGGGCAGAATGTAAAATTGATAATGAGATCGGTTGATGTAGTTCACAGCCTTTATATACCAGCATTTAGAATTAAGGAAGATGTTATTCCCGGCAGAGATACTTTTTTATGGTTCAAACCTCAGGGATTAGGACCTGCAGATATTTTTTGTGCTGAATTTTGCGGGCAACGGCATGCCTATATGCTATCGAAGGTAAATGTCATGAGCAGAGAAAATTTTAACAAATGGTATAACAGCGGCATAACTCCGGAAACCGGTGCAAAAAATGAGTCAGAGCCCGGATTTGTCCTAATGAAGAAAAAGGGCTGCCTTGAATGCCATACAACCAGGGGATCAAAAGGAAACAGAATATCACTTACCGGGATCTTTGGTAAGGATAGAATAGTGATCAGGAACGGAAAAGAGATCTCTGTTAAAGCAAATAAAGAGTATCTCAAAAATTCACTGCTCAATCCAACATTTGACAAACTTAAAGGCCATGCTATTGCAATGAAAGAGATCAAAGATCTAAAGAAGAAGGAAGTTGAATTAATAGTAAATTATCTCAAAGAACTTAAATGAAAACTCTGTCAAAGATTCCGAAATTGATAAAACTTCCCCTGATAATATTGTCAACTTTTTCCTCTGCGACCGGTTTTTACCTTGCCAAACCTGAATTTACTCTTCGGATGCTTCTATTCACGGTTTCCCTGATGATTCTTGCAGCAGGATCCGCATCATTGAATCAGTATCAGGACCGGAATTATGATGCTAAGATGGACAGAACAAAAAACAGACCAATACCTGCGGGAGATATGAGTCCCCGGTTTGTACTGATCTTTTCGATATCTCTAATTGCAGCCGGAATAATATCCATAGGGTTTTTTTTCGGTGTATTTCCAATGATATTAGGTATCCTAACTGTGATCCTTTACAACGGGATTTACACTTATCTGAAGAGAATCACCCCTCTTTCAGTCTTCCCGGGAGCACTTGTAGGAGCTTTACCACCGGCAATCGGTTGGTTTTCGTCAGGGGGTGAATACTTTTCAGCAGGTTTGATTGGATTAATGCTATTCTTTTTTATCTGGCAGATACCTCATTTCTGGCTGCTTCTTGAAATATATTCAAGTGAATACCGGAAAGCCGGATTCCCCGTAGCAGAGAAGATCATTAACAAATTACTATTCACAAAACTTATATTCATCTGGATCATTGCAATGATCTGCTCGGGACTGCTATTGAGATTTTACGGACTCTATTCACACCTGATATCCATCACTATTATCATCGGATTTTCACTCTGGATAGCAATTATCTCAATCCCTCTGATGAGGGACAGGGTTCTTAAAAAAGCTTTTTTCCTTAGAGTGTTTAAGAATATAAATGTATTTGCTCTTTTATTAATGTTGATAATTTTTTCAGAAAGAGGAGTATTGTAATGAATGAAATAATAATAATAAATCAAGGAAGGCGCTCAAATGACAATCATTAAAGATCTGCTGATCTCACCTTCCTCCGACCTTCAGGCTCTTTTACCGGCTTTCATCGTTTTTCTGTTTGCACTGAATGTCTATTACATTTCTGTTCTGCTTTTTTCAAATGCTCTTTCACTTAAATATCTTGTAAAGAACAGCGACCTTTCCAAATATTATTCAGACTTATTCACTACAAACAAAAAAATAATGTTTGCATTCGGTATAATTCCTCCTATCTTTCTTGCAATACTTTTAAGGATGTATATACTCACATCCGGTTTCAATTTTGAATTTCATATTCTTGCAAGTGCGGTAATCCTTTTGTCAGGGTTATCTGCTCTATATATTTATAACAGGAAAAAATCATTTATATCAGGCATTGCCGGAATAGTTCTCATATTTGGCTACCTGTTTATGATCTCGATCATATCATCTGTTATTATGCTTCCCGAAAAATGGCCATTCATCAATTCCGTTTTCATTAATCCGCTTTTTTCGGAAACTCCTTTTCTCATATTTTTTTCAATTTTAATCCTTTCTCTGATTATCGGAGGCGGAGCTCTCGGTTTCTTCTCTTTCAGGTGGAGTGAAAAAAAGATCCGGGATGGGTCAACAATTTCACCTGTTATTAATATAAACGGGAATATATCAATTATTGCAGGGACTTTTCTCTTCCCTCCCCTCCTATTCCTCTTACTCTACACTATTCCATCCTATACATTAAGTAAAACAATATTTTTAAAATCACTTTTCATAATTTTTACCTTAATTATTCTCGGATATTATGCTTTTTTATCATTAAAGAAGCGTAGCGGCAATAATGGATCAACAATTAAGTTTGCATTAACAATTATATTAACACTTGTGTCTTCCTGGCTTTTATTCAATTTTCAGCAAAATTCAAATAGCGAACTGGTTAGAGCACTTCATCTTGAATCCGAAGAAAGAGCTGCAAAAACAGAAGCTCAGAGGACGGAGATTTATGCAAAGAATATGAATGTAGGTCCCGAATTCGGAGCAAAAATATTTAAAGAGAAATGTACATCCTGTCACGATTTTGAGAAAAAAATTCTGGGTCCCCCTTTTCTTGAAACAGTACCGAAATATTTGGAATCCCCTGAAAAAATGGAAGAATTTATCAGTAGCCCGAAGAAGATCAATCCCGAATACCCGTCAATGCCTAATCCGGGTTTGACAAGATTCCAGATCAAAGCGGTGGTTCTTTTTATTACAGATAAGGTCAGATCAATGGAAAACAGGGAAAAAGGAGTAAAAATTGAGTAAAAAAACTTTCCTTTTGTTACTTATGTTTTTAACAATAACGGGAATATTAATTATAGGGGGAAGATTTCTTATATGGAAAAATTCCGAAAAAAAACCTCAGCAACCTATTAATTTCAGCCACCGGATCCATACCGGGAAAGTTGGCCTGAAGTGTATTAAATGTCACCAATATGCAGCATTGTCCCCGAGAGCAGGAATTCCCGCCGTAAAGATCTGCGCAGATTGCCATCAAAAAGTTGCCAAAGACAAACCTGAGATTAAAAAACTTATGTCATTTTGGAATAAAAGTAAACCTATTCCCTGGAACAAAGTTCATTCTCTGCCCTGGCATGTCCGCTTTACTCATAAAAGGCATATAAAAGCAGGAATTGATTGTTCTGTATGCCATGGAGATGTCAGGTCAATGGAGACTGTCAGGCAGGTCAGATCGCTCGAAATGGGTTGGTGTGTTAAATGCCATAAGCAAAATGAGGCTTCGTTTGACTGCCTGCCCTGCCACAAATAGAGGAGAACTAATGAAAAGACGAGACTTTTTTAAGATAACAGCTCTTGCTTCGGGTGCTGCTCTTAGTGCATGTAATAACCGGGTGGATGAAAAAATACTTCCATATCTTGTCCCTCCTGAAGATGGAATTGTTCCCGGAGTTGCCCGATATATTAATTCAACTTGTACCGGGTGCCTTGCCGGATGCGGAATAAAAGTGAAAATTATTGACGGAGAAGCAGTAAAAGTGGAGGGGAATCCCTCTCATCCTGTGAACAAAGGCGGTTTATGTATCCTGGGGCAGGCATCAATTGCCGGAATATACCATCCAAAAAGGATAATAAAACCACATGGGAAACTCTCTGTACAGAGTTGGAAAGAGGCCGTTGCATTAATCAACAGTAAAATAGAACATGCTGTTAAGACCGGTAAGAAAAATATTCTGATTGATAATTTATATAAAGGGACAATAGATGATTTGATTGATGAGTTCTGTACGAAAAAGGGATTTGAAAAATTTAAGCTTCCAAGTAAACTGGACTATTCGGCAATTAGTGACGCTTACGGCTCTCTTTTCGGATATTACACTCTCCCGCATTTTAAAATTGACAATGCTGATTTTCTTTTGACTATTGGTGCTGATATTCTCGATACATTTATAAACCCTCCCGGAAATGCAAAGATGATCCGGGAAGCTAAAAAGAAAGGTTTGAATTGGATCCACGTTTCAGACACTCCTTCTCTCACCGGTTATTCTGCCGATGAAAAATTGAAAATTAAACACGGGAGTGAGAAGAGTCTTCTTGCATTTATTGAAAAGGCTGTAGGAGTAAACAAGGCAAGCGACAGGAAAACATTTCCTAAACCCGATGTCTTACGAAAAACCTCTCAGGATACAGGATTGACTACCGATATGATTCTAAAGATAATCAAAAACCTACAGGGGGCAGAGAAACCCCTGATCATCACTGGCGGTCCCTCTCTATTTTCGGAATCGGGGAAAACGAATGCAAAACTAACGGCTCTAATTCAATATAAACTGGGAATGATCGGTAAAACCGTTATAATTAAACAGGCTGGAAAAAAGTCTCCAGCTCCAAAAAATTATTTCTCAAAATTAAAAAAGATCAGAAGTGAAAATATTGAAGTTGCAATAATTTTCGGAGGTTCTCTTAAACAGATTCCCAATGAAGTCTTAAAAAAAGTAACCTCGTCAAAATTCAGTGTTCTGATAACTGATATTTTAGCTGAAGAACAATCCGATTTTGATCTTATTCTGCCAATGGCTACTTCATTTGAGTCATGGGGAGACAGGATCGAAAATAGTGGTTTGACATCTTTAATTCAACCCTCGGTAATTCCCAGGGGGGATTCACTTTCCGCAGGAGACATCATTCTGAAATTTTTATCCGATAACAGGACATGGCAGCAATACCTGATACAAACCTGGAAGAACTCAGGAAAAAATATAAAAACAATTACCGAAGAGGGTTTTATTTTTAAAGAACGAAAGAGTGCTGTATTAATTGGAATAGTTCCGGGTTCGGAAATAGCCATAGAAAAATCAAAGAAGCAAGAATCAAAAATTGACGCTAAGAATTTTGTTTATTTTAAACCCGATATTAGAAAATTTGACGGAAGGGGAACAGACTTGAGCCTCCTGAATGAAATACCCGACCCGTTAACAACAATAACCTATGGAGATTACATCGAGATATCACCAACTGAAGCAGACAGGAGAAATATATCCGAAGGAGATGAAATAAATATTTCAGGAGAGTTCGGATCTATAATCCTCAATGCCGTCATTTCAGAAAATATTCAGGACGGAGCCAAAATTATTCCTCTCTCTTCAGCAGCGGGAATGGATTTCCCTTTGCTCCCGGATACCGGAACTTCAAAACTCGTTTTTGAATCCCCTGCAATTAAAAAAACGGGGAAAAACAGAAGAATTCCCAGGCTTTCCGGATCATTTTCAACTGCAGGCCGGGAGATATTCCCATCTGAAAAAAATGATGCTTCACACCACACGAAACATCAGCTTCATACTTTGTACCCAAAACATGAGCATAATAAATATCGCTGGGCAATGGCTATAGATCTGGATGCTTGTACAGGATGTTCATCCTGTGTAGCTTCATGTTATATCGAAAACAATGTACCTCTGACCGGTGAAAAAGAACATCTCAGGGGACGGGAAATGTCATGGATCAGGATCGAGCCCTATTTTAAGGGTAACAGTGAAGGAGAATTTCTCCCCCTCATGTGTCAGCAGTGTGATCATGCACCCTGCGAAACTGTCTGCCCCGTATATGCAACCTACCACAATGAAGAAGGCTTAAACGCTCAGGTATACAACAGATGTGTTGGAACCAGATATTGTGCAAATAACTGTCCCTATAAGGCACGCAGGTTTAATTGGTTTGATAATTCGGGGAATCTCCCGCTTTACAGTGTACACAATAGTGAAATTTCCGTCCGGCCAAAAGGGGTCATGGAAAAATGTACATTTTGTATCCAGCGGATCAGAACAGCAAAGGATACTGCAAAGGACGAGAAAAGAGATGTAAAAGATGGAGATATAACTCCTGCATGTGCACAATCCTGCCCAACCGATGCGATAGTTTTCGGGAACCTTCTCGATCCCAACTCCAAAGTTTCAAAGCTGATTAAAGAGAAGAAAATTTTCAGGGTTCATGAAAGCCTTGGAACAAGACCGGCTGTCTACTATCTGAAGGATACAAAAAACGGGGTCATTACACATTTTGAGAAGAAACCGGAGGAAGGTTAAAATGGCTTCAACGCGTACTTATAACGAAATGGACAAAAATGTTCTATCTGCTATGGGAAAGCCTGGAGGGATATACAAATTTTTTCTTCTGATCTCATTTACGGCGTTTATCGGAGGTCTGGGAACCTGGGCATATCAAATGATAAACGGCATGGGCACAGCCGGGATTACTCATCCTGTAGGATGGGGTGTATATATTACAAATTTTGTTTTCTGGGTTGGGATCGCACATTCCGGAACCCTTATCTCTGCAGTACTTTTTCTTTTCAGGGCAAAATTCAGGAGTGCATTCAACAGGACCGCAGAAGCAATGACTGTAATAGCTGTTTTGACCGCAGGTTTATATCCCTTAATCCATTTGGGCCGGGCATGGAAATTCTACTATCTGTTCCCCTATCCCAATCAAAGGGGATTATGGGTAAATTTCAAGTCTCCCCTAATCTGGGATGTCTTTGCAGTTTCAACTTATTTGACGATAAGTTTAATATTCTTTTATGTAGGGATGATTCCGGACCTGGCAATAGTTAGAAATCATTTCAAAGGAATAAGAGGAAAAATCTATAATGCCCTCTCTTTGGGATGGACCGGATCCCTTGACCAATGGAAACACTATAACCGGCTCTATCTGTTTCTGGCGGCTTTTGCAACTCCTCTGGTAATCTCTGTTCATTCGGTTGTGTCCTGGGATTTTGCCATGAGCATAGTGCCCGGGTGGCATTCAACTATTTTTGCCCCCTATTTTGTTGCCGGTGCTATTTTCTCGGGAACTGCTATGGTGTTAACCCTGACAATCCCAATGAGAAAAATCCTGAAATTAGAAAAATTTATAACAATTGATCACTATGAAAAAATTGCAAAAATTCTTCTTTTCACATCACTGATTGTTTCATTTTCATATATCGTTGAAATTCTTCTCGCATTTTATAGTGGAAATATTAACGAGATCTCAATTTTTAAATACCGGATGGGAGGTCACTACAGATTATTATTCTGGACAATGATTTTCTGCAATGTCCTGGTCCCGCTTTCACTTTTTGTGAAACGCCTCAGGCGAAATATTATCTTCCTTTTCATACTCTCAATATTCGTAAATATCGGGATGTGGCTGGAAAGATTTGTAATTATTGTATCTTCATTGTCAAAAGAGTTCCAGCCCTATTCGTGGGGAACCTATAAACCGAGTCTTGTTGAAATCGGAATAACAATCGGAAGTTTCGGCATGTTCTTCTTCTTCTTTCTGATTTTTGTAAAGGTGCTTCCCACGCTTTCACTTACTGAAATCAAGGAGTACTCCAATGAGTAAAAAATACATGTTGGAATCAAAAAAGGCATTTTTAAAGAAATTGGTTGAGTTAACTGAAAGCGGCGCTTCCGGAGAAGACCTCAGTGTATATTCGCCCTTTCATATCCATGAAGCCGAAGAAATTTTAAAGCCAAAAAAAAGTCTCTTAAAATATTTTACCCTGATTGGTGCTGTTTGCGGATTTGTGCTCAGCTTTCTTTTCATGGTCTATACGGTTGCAGACTGGCCATTGATAGTCGGAGGTAAACCGGCTGTTGCATTCCCGGCATTCATAATAGTTGCTTTTGAATGTACCATTTTAATAGGAGGCATAGTCTCTTTCCTGGGATTTCTTCATCTTTCAAAATTACCCGATATAAAAAAAATTGCAGATCCCTTCGAATATAAAAACAGATTTCTTATTATTGATAAGAGGGAGAATGAACAATGATGAGGAAAAATATATTTATTTCAACCGGAATAACGATCTTTCTTGTATTAATCTACAAATTGATCATTGAAGTATCCAATACTGCTTCATTACTTCCACCGCTGCTTTTCTGGTCATCATTACCAATGGGTCTTTTTGCTCTTTCTGCATCCGTTGATCTTTCAGAGGGGAAATGGTTTTCAAAATTGAGCGGAAAGATAAGCGAATATCTTCCGACACTTCTTCTGCCGCCATTTATATTTCTCATATTTTCATTGAATATTAAAATATATGCCTGGTCTGATCACCCGGGGACATGGCTCTCTCCCGCATTCTTCATTATTCGTAATTTTATATTTTTACTGCTTCCATTCATAACGGGATTTTTTTACTTAAAATCAAAAAAAGAGAACTCAGACAAGATAAGGTTCTTTTCAATCCTCTATATTTTGTCATTTGTAATATCTCAGTCATTTCTGGCATTTGACCTGGTGATGACGCTCGAGTATCCATGGATAAACACACTGTTCGGAGGGTTCTTTTTTGTCGAATCTCTTCTCATTGCAGTAACGTTTTTAGCCTCTTTATCAGCAATTTTGAACAAAAAATATTCCGGTGCATTTATAAATGTGCTAAAAGATTCAACAAAAATGATCATGGGATTTTCGCTCTTTTGGGCAGGACTATTCTTTTCACAATACCTGGTTATCTGGTATGGGAACCTTCCCGAAGAAGTCGTTTTCATTGCTAAAAGAGTTGAAATACCATTCCTCAAATTACTTGGCGAATATGCACTCGCTACACTTTTTGTAATTCCTTTTATTACATATATCTCAAAAAAGGCAAAAATAAACGGACTTATAATTCACATAGTTTCATTTTTTGTTCTCACCGGGTATCTGATAGAGAAAATATTCTTTGTTCTTCCAACTGCAAAAATCGACCCTGCTTCACTAATCTACTACACGGTAATCCTGGGTATCCCTTTCCTGCTAACAACAAAAAAAATTCTTTCTACACCTGTTTCAGACTGAGTGTTTCGTCATTCAACGTCTCACGGGCGTCATTCGTCGAAATTATGATGACCGGATTCAATAAAAGACGTATATTCAGAATGTAAAGAAAAAAAGGAGTAAAAATGGAAGAAAAGAAAAAATTTGCATTTGATATCAGGGCTGTTGTAGGGATTCTTATTATATCCGCAGGAGTAATTCTGTTGATGGATTCGATGGGATTTGACCTCAATATTGATGTATGGGATTTCTGGCCGCTTATCCTGATTGCATTGGGAATGAAAAAAATTCTTAATCACAGCTGCCGGAAACATTATGTAACCGGAGGATTACTGATATTCTTTGGAATTATATTACTTTTACGAAATCTGGATATACTCTATTTTACATTCAGTGATATTTGGCCTGTTATTCTGATCCTCATCGGTATCGGGATTATCAGGAATGGAATCCTGCCTGATTCACATCATAACCATCATGGTGTTCGTAATTCAAAATTGGAAGGAGAAGAATTGAAAGGAGATTCTATTAATATTTCTTCAATTCTGGGGGGTGGAGAGTACAAATTTTCCAGCAAAAAATTGAATGGAGGAAAAATATCTGCTATCATGGGCGGGTGTGAAATTGATCTGAGAAACAGTGATTTCACGGGGAATACTTTAAGAGTTGAAGTATTCGCCCTGATGGGAGGAATTGAAATCATGGTTCCCCAAAAGTGGACTGTGGTGACACAAGGAACACCGATTCTGGGTGCTTTTGAAAACAAGACAACAACTCTTAACGGGAACAAAAAAAAGATCATTATTTACGGAACAGCTATCATGGGAGGAGTTGAGATAAAGAACTGATATGCATCCGTTATTCAAATCCGGGAAAAAAATAGCATTTACAGGGCTCCTCTGGAGTCCTGTTACTTTCTGGGTAATTATGCTTCATAAGCTCATCACCGGGGAAAAATTAATCGATTCAGCTGTTTTTGTTACTCTTCCGATGGCTTTGGAATTTATCATTGCGATGTCCCTTTGGTATATTTGTAAATCAACACAATTCTCTCACGATAACATCCTGAATTTCTATTTGAAACATTTTGTATCTCTTACTGCATTAACACTCCTGCTGGTATCATTTTCATACGGATATTCACAAATTCTTTCCAATATCTATTCAACTGAAAAATGGGAGATCCTTTTTTCCAAATCAATCCTTCTGTTAACCGGAGTTGCGGCATCAATTTATATTCTGACTTCTCTTTTCTTCTATCTTAGCATTGCAAACGGAAAGATCATTGATGCTGAAAAAAGAGTACTGAAACAGAAACTCGAAACAACAACAGCCGAGTTGAAAGCATTGAAGACGACTGTACATCCGCATTTTCTTTTTAACAGCCTGAATCTATTAAAACCTTTGATCAAAAAGGATCAAAAAAAGACCACAGAAGTAATATCGAGACTTTCTGAATTTCTTATTTACAGTTATATGTACGCAAACAGAAAAACAACTTCGGTAGAGAAGGAGATTGAGCATATCAAAAACTACCTTGAAATAGAGAAAATCAGGCTTGGAGACCGTCTTAGGATAAAATACAGTATCGGGAGAGGAGTATTGAATCATCAGGTAATACCTCTCATTCTTCTGCCGCTAACTGAAAACGGGATTAAACATGGGATTTCCCAGCTTATCAATGGAGGTACATTAGAAATAAAAATAAAGAAGAAAAATTCTTTTTTAGTATTTGAATTTAAAAATCCTTATGATGAATCGATAAGAAATAATTCAGAAACAGGCGGACACGGACTTTCCAATCTTAAAAAAAGGGTAAAGTTGTATTATGGAGACAAAGCAGGGATAATTACTGAAAAGAATAAAAATATTTTTGGTATAAGTCTCTTCATCCCTTTGACAGATGAGGAGGGGAAAAATGGATAGTGCTATAAGAACCCTGATCGTTGATGATGAAATGCTTGCAAGGGAATCTCTTTGTGATACACTTTCCGAGTTTCCGGAGATTGAGATCATTGGCGAGTGCTGTAACGGTTTCGAAGCAATCCGAATGGTTCAGGATAAAAAACCGGATCTGATATTTCTCGACATTCAAATGCCTAAACTGGATGGATTTGATGTTATCGAACTTCTTGGAGACGACCTTCCTTCAGTCATTTTCGTGACTGCATTTGATGAATTTGCACTGAAGGCATTCGAGACTGAAGCACTGGATTATATCCTGAAGCCTGTTCAAAAAAGTAGATTGGAAAAATCACTTTTAAGATTGAAGGAAAAGATTGCAAAATCAGGTGAATCCGCAATAAAACGAGTTATCGAATTGAATAATGAGAGAAAATTTCCGGCAACAAGAATCCTTATAAGAGACGGGAACGAGGTTACTATTTTAAAAACAGAGGATGTTATGTACATCCAGGCATATGGCGATTACATAAGATTATTCACCGAAAAAAGTTCTCATATCAAATATGACCGTCTTAGTAATATGGAGAAAAAACTTGATCAGCAGACATTCTGCAGAATTCACCGGTCATACATTCTGAATATTGATTACCTGAAAAAGATAGAGCCATATACGAAAGATAGTAAAATTGTAAAATTGTCAAACGGAAAAACACTCCCACTCAGTAAGACAGGATATGAAAACCTTGCAATTCTTGAATAGAAAAATATTTTCCCAAAATTTCGTATAATATTAGAATGGAGGGTTAATGAAAAGAAAAATTATTGCCTTTATAACAATAGTTATGGGGCTTGCTATATCCCAATTTTGTACAGGAGAAAAGATGAAAAGTAAAAAACTGACTCCTGAGGAAGAATATGTAATTGTTCACAAAGGAACAGAAAAACCTTTCTCGGGAAAATATTATAAATTTAAACAAAAGGGGACCTATACATGCAAACAGTGCGGAGCAGAACTATACCGATCAGAAGATAAATTTGATTCGGGATGCGGATGGCCCAGTTTTGATGATGAGATCAAAGGAGCGGTGAAGAGGACTCCCGATAAAGACGGGATTAGAACTGAAATTACCTGTGCATCCTGCGGAGCTCACCTTGGACATGTCTTTTTTGGAGAAAAATTTACAAAAAAAAATACAAGACATTGTGTTAATTCGATCTCCATGGAATTTATCCCTGCATTAACAAAGAGTAAAACCCATAAGGCAGTTTTTGCATCCGGCTGCTTCTGGGGAACTCAATATCAATTTAATAAAAAAAAAGGAGTTATCTCAACCATAGCAGGCTATACAGGTGGTCATAAAAAAAACCCAACATACAAAGAAGTCTGCAGTGGAAAAACAGGCCATGCGGAAGCTGTCGAAGTAACTTTCGACCCGAAAAAAATTAGTTATGAAGATTTGTGCAAACTCTATTTCGAAACACATGATTTCACCCAGGTGAATCGACAGGGGCCGGATATCGGAGAACAGTACCGCTCTGAAATTTTTTACCTAAATGAAACTCAGAAAGAAACTGCTGAAAAGCTGATCAGGATCCTGACTAAAAAGGGGTACAAAGTGGCAACTAAGCTGACTCCTGCAACCAAATTCTGGAAAGGGGAAGACTACCACCAGGACTATTATGAAAAAAAGGGAGGGACACCCTACTGTCATATTTATAAAAAAATTTTTTAGAAATACCAGGAGGAGAGTGTGAAAAAAATTGATATAATCGGAGCCGGAATTGCCGGTTTAAGCGCCGGATGTTATCTTCAGATGAACGGATATGATACAACCATATACGAAATGCACAATATTCCGGGAGGACTCTGCACCGCCTGGACGAGAAGGGGTTATACATTTGAAGGGTGCCTTCACTGGCTGGTTGGGTCTTCTCCTGGTGATGATTTTTATCATATGTGGAATGAACTGTTAGATATGAAGAAATATGAATTTCATGACAGCGACCTCTATTTTCGGTTTGAGAACAATGATCCTGCGATTTTTATCAATTTTTATAAAGATATCGACCTGTTGGAAGAAGAGTTGTTGACAAAAGCCCCGGAAGATGAAGAACCCGTCAAAGAGATGACCAATGCAGTCAGAAAATTTTCTAATCTTCAATTACCGGTAACTAAAGCAAGAGAAGTCATGGGGATGGGGGACGGATTGAAGCTTTTTAAAAATCTTTTTCCCTACTTTAAAGAAATGAAAAAATGGGCATCGGTATCCGGTGAAGATTTTTCAAAAAGGTTTAAAAATCCCCTTCTAAAAAGATCAATCAAAAACCTTTTTATTCCGGAAATGTCATTTCTCTTCATGATAATGAACCTGTCATGGATGAATAAAAAAACAGCCGGATATCCGCTGGGAGGTTCACTAAAATTTACACGCGAAATTGAGAATAGATATATTGATCTGGGAGGGAAATTAAGATACTCTGAAAAAGTAAAAAGGATCAGAACAGAGGATGGGAAAGCATCAGGGCTTGAATTGCAAAGCGGAGAATTTACTGACTCAGATATTGTGATTTCAGCCGCTGACGGTCACTCCACGATTTTCAACCTTCTCGAAGGGAGATACCTGAACCGGAAGATAACTGGTTACTACAACAACTTTAAACCGTTCCCGTCATTCATTCAGGTTTCATTGGGTATCAACAGAACATTTGAAAATGATCCTGAAATTTTATCCATCCCCGTTGACGGTGGGCTAAAAGTTGATCCTGCCACCAACCTCGAATCAATCGAAATACGAATATTTAATTTTGACGATTCTCTTGCACCTGAAGGTTCGACCGCAATAACTCTTATCCTTCCTACTTATAATTACCGCTACTGGGACGGGCTAAGAAAAACCGATTTGAAAGAATATCGCAATGAAAAAAACAGGATTGCCGCATCAGTTTCTGATATTTTAGAAAAAAGATTCGGAAATATATCAGATAATATTGAAGTAGCGGATGTATCGACTCCTGCAACCGTAATGAGATATACCGGCAACTGGAAAGGCAGTTTTGAGGGATGGATCCTTACTCCTGAAATTGCCTTGAAGCAGCTGGATAAATCTCTCCCCGGTTTAAAGGATTTTTACATGGCAGGGCAATGGGTAGAGCCCGGAGGAGGTGTCCCTGCCGTACTTATGTCCGGTAGAAATGTTTCCCAGATTATTTGCAAAAAAGATAAAAAGGAGTTCAAAACAACAAGTTTCTGAACTTAATAATCACTAATTTAAGCCAATATTGAATTAATATTGATTATGATTCTTATCTAAAACAAAAAATATCAAGATAATCAATTCACCATTTCAAACAGATCTTTCAAGGAGCATCAGTGTTGTATCGTCATTGTAATGGCCCTGATTATACTCTTTTATATCCCTGACTAAAAACTGCATAGTATCCGTTATTTTTTCATTTCCGTATTTCTTTAAATGGGCAGCTATTCTTGCCTCTCCGAACTCCTCTTTTGAAGGATTCTCGGTCTCGGAGACTCCGTCAGTATAAAAAAGTACTCTGTCACCTCTATTCAGTTCAATTTTTCCTTCCTGATAATCCCATTTAGGGAAAAAGCTGAGGACACTTCCACCGGTTTTAAGCCAGTTTATCCTACCATTTGATAGAAAAACCGGTGGATTATGACCACCGTTACAGTATTTTAAGGTTCCTGTTTCAGGATTTAATACTCCGTAAAAAAAGGTGATAAACTTGTTGGATGTTGTAAAATTGTGAAGAATGGTATTCAGTTTGTTACATAATTCTGCAGGCGAATCCGTATAAGGGGCAAAAGATATCAGAAGAGCTTGCAGATTAGCCATGAGGAGGGAAGCAGGCAGCCCTTTCCCTGAAACATCGGCAATGCACAATCCGATTAGTTTTTTTCTTTGATGTTCAAATGGAATTACTGCAAAATAATCTCCACCGACAACTTTTGCCGGAATCCAGTGACTAATCACTGAATATCCGCTTAATTCGAGAGGGATTGAAGAATTCACATCTTTTTCACCATAAATTAACTTCTCCTGGATCTCCCTCGCCTGATCCAGATTATCCTCCTGCTCTCTGTTTCTGGATTCAACGTTGTGCAGTGTTCTTGCGAATTGTTTTAAAACTCTTATTAGTTTAACGTCTTTGAAAAGTGCATTATCAACTAAAACATCTATTATTTCCTGCCCGTCAATTTTCAGATAATTGGCAAATTCGTTGAGTTCTCCTCCATCCAGCCAGGTTCCGTAACAATCAGGGCAACAGTCTATTACCGTTTCCAGTTCTTTATATTTTAAAGAAACCAGTTTAATATTTTTACATTTCGGGCAGGTTCTTTCAGTGGGAATTATGTTATCAAAATCAACATGTAATTTCTTTCCTTTTATGTTTCCTGAAGAGATCATATCTTCTTTATCTAACCAAATCCCGTAGCAATTATCACAAATATCCAGATCAGAACATTTGGATTCATCCCTCTCATAAACCGAGTAGTCAGAAAGCATTGATTTACAGGCGGGACACTTATAGTCGGTTTTGATAGAATTCTTTACTTTAAAACCTGATGGAAGCTTTGTACTTTTTTTCAGATTCAGTTCCCTGTTAAAAACAGCTGAAAGAGATCTCAAAAAATATTCAAACGAATTTTCGGCCGGTTTTTCTTCCTGTGATCTTCCAACCCACTCGGACTCCAATCTTATACCGTTACATTTTCTGCACTGGTAGACATCCGGTTTATTATCCGGGGTTACAATAATTTCAAGAAATTTATCTCTGCAACGGGGACATCTGAAATCTGAAATACCGGATTTTGATTTTTGATCATAGTTAAAATCAAGATCTCTAACTTCGTCCCGATCCAGCCATATACTCCTGCATTCACTGCACCTGGTATAGTGAATCTCACTCCCTTCAACCCGCAAAACAGATTCAACCATATGTGACGGACAACAATTTTTATTTAACATTTTTCACCTGAAAATTCACTTTTTCCCACAACTTTTTCGCTCTGTCAGCCAGTTCAAATTGCGGGTCTGCGTTACTCCAGCCTTTAACTGCAACTGCTAAATATTTTCCTGCTTTATCCATATTGTTCTTCTTTAGATATAAAAGAGCCGTGTAGTAATTCAATTCAGGATCATAGGGAGATAATCTAAGCCCCCTCTTACTAATTTCTAATCCTTCATCAAAGTTTTTCAGCTCAATATAACATTGAAGGGATTTAATAATAATCGACAATCTGTACTTGTCATTTTTCAGCAACTTTTTATATATCTCAAGCGATTTTTCAAAATCACCTCTTTTTTTTGCAATGTCTCCGAGAAACTCATTCTTCATTGATAAAAACTGTTTAAATCCGGTCAGTTTAATCAACTTTCCAATATCATCAACACTGGCTTCAGCTTTTTTTAATTCTCCCTTGTATATATAGTACTTTGCATACCCAATTGAAATTATTTTATTGATCGACGGAGGAAATTTTTGTTTTAAATTTTTTAATAATTTTAATATTTCCTTGACTTTTCCGTTCTTCAAAAAAATATTTACTAAAATCACTTGATTTACATAAATTTGAACAGGTGCTAAAAATTCTCTGCTTGTCTCGAAGTATAGAGTCATCATTTTCATCTCATTTTTCATTTCACCTTTTAATTTGAATAGTCGTCTCATTGCTGTAATAACATCACATTTTTCTCTCGGATTTTTTGCAGATTTCAATAATTCACGATATTTTGACATCGCATTGTTAAATTTTCCCGATTTAATATCAAGTCCGGCCAAAAGAAGTAAAGTTGTAGTATCATCAGGCTCTAATAACAGAGCTTTTTCATAATACTCTTTTGCTTTTTTAAAATTTCCGCTTAACTCTTCCACATCACCCATATTCAATAATCCCGATTTTTTTTTGGGAAAAAATTCAGAATACTTTTTGTAATAAAGGAGAGCGGATTTCATATCATCCATATTTTTGTAAACATCTCCAATTTTTTTATAGACTTCATATTGGTCCGGTTGAAGTTCTATGATTTTTTTGTAATTTGTTAATGCCTTTTTATAATTACCCCGGATATTAAAAAAGAAAGCGAGCTGGGAATAGCTTTTAATATCACTCGGATAGAGTTTAACAAGCATATTTAGAATTGAAATTGCCTTTGCCGGGTCTTTTTTTATTTCGGTATAGTAACCCGATTTGACAATCATCTGGATCCTTTCCGGGAGCTTATAAAGGTTTTTCATTATTTTTTCGAATACAGATTTTAAACCGGCCGTTCTTCCTCTTCTTGCATATGCCGTATAAAGATATACATATGCAAGCGTAAAGGTTGGATCAATTTTTACAGCTTTTTCGAGAAATGCCTGTGCTGTTTTATTGTCATTCTTTTCTCTAACTACGTTTAACGCTTTTGTGTACAACTTCGCAGCATTTAAAGATTCGGTGAACATGTCACCGAATTTGAGATCAATGATTTCACTGTTTTTATAGCTGGGAAGATCCAGTGATTTCTTTAAGAAGAGAGTCAGATCATCAATAAGGGTAATAATATTTTTTGTTTTCAGGATTTTTTCTTTTTTGACACTTCCATCTTTTGAAACATTTAAAACCACCTTGAATTCCAAATTTTTCTTTGTACCGGTGAAATATCCGGTTAAAAAATATTCTGCATTTACTTCATCCGCAACTTTTTTTAAAAACAATTTCGGAGCATCGGCAACTTTGGAAAACCCCGCATCTTTGAATTTTCGGTAAAGATAAAATCCCTTAAAAGTCTCCGGCTCCATCGTTGAGAATGTTTTAATAAACGGATCCTGGGAAATATCAATATCAAGCATAGAAATGATCCCCTGCTCAATCCAGTCAAGTGATCCGACCCCGGTTCTGTTTTTGAAGTCAAACATTACTATTTTTTTAATTGCATTTCTTTTAGGAACGATCTTTTTAATCTTTAAACCCTGTTCATTTGTTACGGTAATCCTGTTACCGATTGAACTCAGATTTTTATTTCCGAATATAAATAACACAAGAAATATTGAAATAATCAGATTCAGAGGAATGAAAACTTTTTCTGATTTTTTCCAAATGTTTTTCCCGGGAGTTCCATGGAAATAAGCTATAAGAACAATCGAAGGAAGCAGTGATATTACGATTGTTAATGCCAAATCAACAAGAAGTGTTGAGAGAAGGTATCTATCCACAATCCAGTCAAGAAACTGCAGGACACCCCAGCTGCCTCCAAGATAAAAACCGGTTATCCTTAAAACCCGCCTGTTTATAAGGTCTCTTAATAAGCCTTTTTTTTCATCATCCTTACTAATTACCTGAGTCATTAATCCTCCCCGCAATTTTTTTTCGATAATTGAAAACTCGGGATTTAACAGCAAATTAGAGCATATTTTTTATGCCAATTCAAATTTTGAATTCTTAATATTTCTACATAATTAAATATTTTCTTGACATTATAAAAATCTTGCACTAAGATTCCAATTAACTTCTTATATTAATCGCCCGCAGGGGCTGAAAATTCAGAAAAGGCGGATAAGACCGGAATGGAATTCAACTCATTTAAAAAAAATGCAGAAAAGTTCAGCATAGTTCCCGTATACAGGACTATCACAGCAGACCTCCTTACTCCGGTTCTTGCATTTATGAAAATCAGGAAAAAGAGCATGTACCCCTTTCTCCTTGAATCCGTGGAAGGTATTGGAAAGATTGCCCGCTATTCATTCATAGGAAGAGATCCACAGGAGATTATAATTTCAAAGGAGAACACAGTGAGAGTCTCAAGAAACGGTGAGACAACGGAGGTTGATGACAACCTTTTCGGTTACCTTAAAAAAAAAATCTCCGTATTCAATTATCCCGAGATCAGTGAGCTTCCTGATTTTTCCGGCGGTTACGTTGGATATATAGGCTATGAATCGATTTCCATCATAGAACCCGTTGTTTCATTTAACCAGGAAGATGAAATGAACAATCCGGATGCAATCCTGGGGCTTTTTAAAGAGCTTCTTGTTTTTGATCACTTCAGGCACAGGATTACCATAATTTCAAATGTTGAGATTTCCGGAAAAGAAGATCTGAAGGCTCAATATGATAATGCATTAAAAAATATTGAAAACATAATGATAGAATTAAAAAATGATGCCCGACAGAGTAAGTTTTCCTTTTCGGATATAAATCAGCACTTCAGTGATAATTCAATCAAAGAAAATATCGGTAAATGTTTGGAGGACATCACCAAAGGTGAAGTTTTTCAAATCGTTATGTCCGGCAGATTTTCGGCAGGATTCGAAGGCGATATCCTGAATGTATACAGAGCTTTACGAATAATTAATCCCTCACCGTATATGTATTTTCTGGAGATGCCTGATGATCTTATAATACTTGGAACTTCCCCGGAAGACCTTCTAAAGGTAAGGGGGAAAAAAGCTGAAATACTTCCGATTGCAGGAACGAGAAAAAGGGGAACTGATGTTGAGGAAGATAAACAGCTTGAGAAAGATCTTCTTTCCGATCCGAAAGAGATCGCCGAACATATGATGCTTATTGACCTTGCCAGAAATGACCTGGGACGGATTTCACGTTTCGGAACTGTCAGGATCACTGAGAAGAAACAGGTTCACAGATTTTCCCATGTCATGCATATAGTTTCCAGGGTGGAGGGTTATCTGAGAGAAGGAGTTGACTGCATAGATGCATTCAAAGCCTCATTTCCGGCAGGAACTGTGACCGGCGCACCTAAGATACGGGCAATGCAACTTCTGGGAACTTATGAAAAAGTAAAAAGGAATATATATGCGGGAGCAATCGGCTACATAGACTTTAAAGGAAACATGGACATGTGTATTGCCATCAGGACACTTTTCTCAAAGAAAAACAGGGTGTTCTGGCAGGCAGGAGCAGGAATTGTAGCTGATTCTAATCCGGATTCGGAACTTATTGAGATAAACAATAAGTCTGCAGTCATGGTAAGTGCTTTAAAATTTGCAGGAGAGATCGATGATTCTTGTAATTGACAATTACGACTCCTTCACATACAACATTGTACAGGTGGCGGGAATGATTGAACCCTCCATTAAGGTTTACAGGAATGACCGGATAAGTATCGATGAGATAAAAAAAATCTCTCCTTCAGGAATTATAATTTCACCTGGACCGGGTCATCCTGAAAATGCCGGGATCTCCATGCAGCTCATTAACGAGTTAGGAAAATCGATTCCTATCCTTGGAGTCTGCCTGGGGCACCAGGCAATTGCCCTTGTTTACGGCGGAAAAGTTGTCTCCGCTCCCGAGTTGATGCATGGAAAAATTTCAAATATTAAGCATAACGCAACATCTCTTTACAGAGGAATCCCAAACGGATTTGAAGCGGGAAGATACCATTCACTTGTTGTAGATAAGGAATCACTTCCTGAAGTGCTGGAAATTACTTCTCAATCGATTGAAGGTGTCATAATGGGAATAAAACATAAAGAATATCCTGTTGAAGGGATCCAATTCCACCCGGAATCGGTTCTGACTTCATACGGGGACAAAATAATAAAAAACTGGATTGAACAATGTTAAAAGAATTCCTGGAAAAAATGGCAGAGGGCAATAACCTCTCATTTGATGAATCGGAAAAAATTATGGATATAATCATGAAGGGCAATATAAGTGATATCGGTATTGCCTCTCTGATAACAGCTTTGAAAGTAAAAGGGGAATCCCCGACAGAGATTGCAGGATTTGCATCCTCAATGAGAAAGCATTGTAAAAAAGTTGACATTGGGGATCATGCTGCGATTGATGTTTGCGGAACCGGTGGAGATAAATCCGGAACATTCAATATTTCGACTGCCGCATCTTTTGTTGTGGCTGGTGCGGGAATAAAAGTCGCAAAACATGGAAACAGATCCATTTCCAGCAGCAGCGGATCAGCGGATGTACTGACTGAGCTGGGAGTTGATATCAATCCGGGCCCGGAAAAGATAATCAGTGCACTAAAGAAAGCAAACCTTGCATTTTTCTTTGCCCCGGCATTTCATCCATCTATGAAATATGCTGCACCTGTTCGTAAAGAACTTAAGGTAAAAACAATATTCAATATACTTGGTCCATTATGTAATCCAGCCTCCGTAAAGAGACAAATGATCGGTACCTACAGCAGAGATGCCGCTAAAAAAATGATCGGGGCTCTGGAATATCTCGATATGGAGAAAGTCTGTTTTATCAATACCCGTGATCTTTTTGACGAGATAGTCCTGAACGGAGAAACCAGTGTATTCGAATATACAAAATTGAATCCACTCAGGGAATACAAGATAACTGCACAAGATTTTGGTGTAAAAGAAATTGATATCTCAGCATTAAGAGGAGGAACTCCGGCTGAAAATGCAAAAATTATTGAGAATATACTTTTGGCAGAAGAAAGTGCAGGGAAAACAGATGTTATATGTGCAAATGCTGCAATGGGACTATATGTTGCAGGTTACTCCGATTCACTATCTGACTGTTTCAAAAAAGCAAAAGAATCGATCAACGATGGATCGGCTTTAAAAGTTTTAAATGAATTGAGAGATATCTGATGTCATTTCTGGAATCAATCATTACGGCAAAGCGTGAAGAGATAAAAAACTTAAAGAAGAAATACACTATTTCCGATTTCCGAGACTTTGAAAACTATGAAATTGAAACAAGAGATTTCAGGGATGCAATCTGTAGAAAGGAGAGGCTCGGACTAATTGCTGAAATAAAAAAAGCAAGCCCTTCAAGAGGAATAATAAGAGACAAATTCAATCCCGGGTCCATATATGACGATTACTCTTCTTCCGGAGTTGATGCAGTATCTATCCTGACCGAAAAGAACTTTTTTTTAGGTGATACAAGCTATATCACCGAATTGTCCGGGAGATCGGCTATCCCTGTTTTAAGAAAAGATTTCATTTTAGACCCGATTCAGATCTATGAATCGAAGGGTTTGGGTGCAGATGCAGTTCTTTTGATTTCAGAAATTCTTTTAAAAGAGGAGATCCGGGAGCTGACCTTAACAGCCCATGAACTGGGTTTGTCAGTTCTTCTCGAATTGCACAGCATTGAGGAACTTGAAAAAACAGATCCGGAATTGAACAATATCATAGGAATAAATAACAGAGATCTGAAAACATTTTCAACAGATATCGGAGTTAGTGAAAAGATCTCTGAATATCTGCCTGAAGATGTCACAATAGTTTCCGAAAGTGGTATCAAAAATGAAAAGGACCTCACAAGACTGAAAAAAAAAGTCGATGCGGTGTTGGTGGGAGAACTATTCATGGAGCAGGAGGATCTCTCTTCTGCAGTCAGCCGGTTTTTAAAATGGTGCAAATATGAGAGTTAAGATTTGCGGAATCACAAATCTAAATGATGCATTAGAGTGCTGCCGGCTGGGAGCTGACGCAATCGGATTTGTCTTTTTCAAAAAAAGCAGCCGTTTTATTACTGTAGAAAAAGCCAGAGATATCTTAAGTGAAATTCCTCCGTTTATCTCAACTGTCGGAGTTTTTGTTGATGAAACCGCTGACAGGGTGAATCACATTTCAGGTCTTCTTAACCTTGATTATGTGCAGCTGCACGGTTCTGAATCCCCCGAATACGTCTCTTCAATCAATTCAAAAACTATAAAAGCTTTCAGAATCAGTAAAGAATTCGATTTTTCGATTCTGAATAAATATAACAGTTCCTATATTCTTCTCGATTCATTTGATGAAATAGAGGCGGGGGGGACTGGAAAAAGTTTTGACTGGAATATGATACCGGATAAACTTAGAAACAGGATAATTCTCTCCGGAGGCATTTCCGGGAGAAACATTACTGAAATAATAGAGAAAATTTCTCCCCGGGGCGTGGATCTCTCTTCATCAGTAGAGAAAGCCCCGGGAATTAAAGATAAAATTAAATTGAAAATGTTTTTTAAAAAAATAGAGGAAGCAGGCTAAAATGTTAATTTTAATGAATCTTAAATCAGACAGGGAGTCGATCGAAATTATAAAAGACCAGATAAAAGCTTCGACTTGTACTCCTCATGAAATACCGGGAGCAAGGAAGCTTGCCATAGGAATAACCGGACCGACGAATCTTTTAAAAGAAGAGGACTTCCTAAAATATGAATTCGTAGATGAAGTGGTAAGGGTCACTCACAAGTATAAACTTGTAAGCAGAGAGATGAAACAGGATGACACCGAACTGGATTTTGAAGATGAAAAGATCGGGGGAGAAAATCTTACTATCATTGCAGGACCCTGTTCAGTAGAAAGCAGACAGCAGCTCTTCGATATTGCCGGTCCCTTAAAGGAGATGGGAATTAAATTTTTCCGCGGCGGAGCATACAAACCCAGGTCCAGTCCCTACTCCTTTCAGGGTTTAAAAGAAAAGGGTCTGGAACTTTTAAACGAAGTGAAAAAGGAATTCGGGCTCAAAATTGTCACCGAGGTCATGAGTGAGGATAAAATCGATATTGTTTCCGAAACGGCAGATATATTACAGATTGGGGCGAGAAATATGCAAAATTTTAACCTTATCGAAAAGTCAGGCCTGAAAATGAAACCTATTCTTTTGAAGAGAGGAATGTCCTCGAAAATTGAAGAACTCCTACTGAGTGCCGAGTACATAGCTTCGAACGGCAACTACAATATTATTCTCTGTGAGCGCGGCATTAGGACTTTTGAAACAGCTGCCAGAAATACACTTGATCTGAATGCTGTTCCAATAATAAAAAAGCATTCCCATCTTCCGGTTTTTGTAGATCCCAGCCATGGGATCGGGATTGCGGAAAAAGTTCCTGCAATGTCACTCGCAGGAGTCGCAGCCGGAGCTGACGGACTTTTAATAGAAGTTCATAATGATCCGAAAAACGCACTCTCCGACGGGTTCCAGTCACTTACAATCGAAGCATTTGCAGATTTATACCGAAGAATCAGAGAACTTGCCCCCCTGGTTGGGAAAAAGATTTAAAATGAACTACAACCTGCCTGATAATAAAGGAAAATTCGGCAAGTACGGAGGGATGTATATACCTGAAACTTTGGTGTTGGGTTTGAAAGAGCTTGAAACGGCTTATCTTGATCTTAAAGATAACCGGGATTTTAAAAAACTCTATTCAGGCCTCCTTAAAGAGTATGTTGGACGGCCGACTCCATTGACATATGCAAAACGGCTTTCCGAATATCACGGAAAGGGAGAAATATATCTTAAGAGAGAAGATTTGTGTCACACAGGCGCACATAAGATAAATAATACTCTCGGGCAGATCCTGCTTGCAAAACAGATTGGGAAATCGAGGATCATTGCAGAGACAGGTGCAGGACAGCACGGAGTAGCGACAGCAACGGTTTGTGCTAAATTCAACATGAAATGTGTTGTTTACATGGGTGAAACCGATGTGGATAGACAATCGCTGAATGTCTACAAAATGAAACTTCTCGGTGCTGAAGTGATAACGGTCAAATCGGGCAACAGGACACTGAAAGATGCAACAAATGAAGCTATTCGTGATTGGGTCGGCAACATTGATTCGACCCATTACATTATAGGATCAGTTGTAGGTCCCCACCCCTACCCGATGATAGTGAGGGATTTTCAGTCTGTTATCGGCATGGAAACATCAGAACAGGTGAAGAACATTTGCGGATCTGATCCATCGAGAATTCTGGCTTGTGTTGGCGGAGGATCAAATGCAATGGGGATTTTTTACCCCTTTATAGGTAAATCTGATGTTCAGCTTTACGGAATCGAGGCAGCGGGAAAAGGACTTGATTCAGGTAATCATTGTGCATCTCTTTCACTCGGAAATAACGGGATATTTCACGGCATGTTTACAAAAATTATTCAGGATAAATACGGACAAATAAATGAGGTTTACTCAATTTCGGCGGGACTCGATTACCCCGGAGTCGGTCCGGAACATTGCAATCTAAAAGATATAGAGAGGGTAGTATACGGCTCGGTTACAGACGGTGAAGCACTTGAAGCCCTTCAGCTTCTATCAGAACTTGAGGGAATAATACCCGCCCTGGAGTCCTCTCACGCTCTCGCATATTTAAACAAATTGCCAGAGGAGATTGAGGGAAAAGATTTGATTACAGTGATAAATCTCAGCGGAAGAGGCGATAAAGATATGCCGGCAATAAAAAAAAATATTAAATTGGATTGATTATGAGTTACATAAGAAGATATATTCGCGATTTAAATAATAAGAATCGAAAAGCGCTCTCCATTTTTATTACAGCAGGATTCCCTGAAAAAAAGAAATTTGCAGATTATGCGCTGAAAGCCCTCGATGCTGGTGCTGATATTCTTGAGATCGGAATACCATTCAGTGATCCTCTTGCAGATGGCCCTGTGATCCAGAAAACTTCCAAAAATGCTCTTGAAGAGGGAGTGAATATGAATTTCATTTTCGAACAGGTTGCATTTATAAGAGAAAAATCAAAAAAACCTCTCATATTAATGGGATATGCAAACACCATACTCCAATTCGGCAGACAAAAATTCGGTAATATGTGCATTCAGACAGGTATTAACGGCATTATTGTCCCGGATATTCCGCCGGAAGAGTACGGTTTTTTCACAAAAGAACTTGATGGGATTGATAAAATTTTACTCACAACTCCAAACAGCAACAGGGAAAGGATAGAAAAAATTGACAAATTGAGTGAGGGATTTGTCTACTGTGTCAGTATAAAGGGGACAACCGGAGAGAGGGGAAAATTCGGAATTGAAACTATAAATTCGATAAAAAAAACATATGAAAATATAAGTAAGAATCCCATGCTGACAGGATTCGGGATCTCCGGTCCGGACTCGGTGCGAAAATTAAGAAAATTCAGTGACGGATTTATAATGGGAAGTGCAGTATTAAATACTTTTTTAATAAAAGGTGAGGCAGATTCACTGCGTCTGATAGAGTTAGTTTCCAATGAATGTAAATAAAAAAATATTTTTTTTGTTGACGTAAGCAATATAATATGTTACAAATCACAAAATAACAGGAGGCTTTTATGTTTATTTTAAATGCAATCTCGATCATTAACGGAACAGTCATATCAATTTCAATTATTATTGCAATTATTATAAACATACTCCTTAACAATTTAGATATTTCATTATCGGGTCTTTCCCTCTCTCTTATTAACGGTTCTCAGAATCCGTACCCTCGATCCGGTTATCGATCAGATAAACAGTAAATCAACTAAAACTTAAACAGTTTTAATTCCGGTACGGCGATGAGACATCAAAATATATGCACACCCATATCTTTATATAAAAAACAGAAAGGATTCGTACAAAAAAAATTTATCAAACGGATCTTACAAATAAAAAAGAAATTATCCAGGGGGAAAACATGCAACTAAAAGGTTCAGAAATTTTAGTCGAATGCTTAAAACGGGAAAGCGTAGATACAATTTTCTGTTATATTGGTGGTGCTGTTATACCGATATTCGATGCATTATACAGAACCGGTGCCAATATAAAACGGATAACACCAAGACATGAACAGGCCGCCGCTCACGCCGCTGACGGATATGCCCGTTCAACAGGGAAACCGGGAGTTGTTCTTGTGACATCCGGTCCTGGAGCTACAAATACTATCACCGGTATTGCAACGGCTTATATGGATTCGGTTCCAATGGTAATAATTACCGGGCAGGTACCGAGTGGAAATATTGGTACTGATGCTTTCCAGGAATCGGATATTACCGGAATGACCATGCCGATAACCAAAGCTAATTTCAGAATTCGAAGTATTGATATGATCTCAACCGTAATAAAAAAAGCCTTCTCAATATCAATGACCGGAAGAAAAGGACCTGTACTGGTCGATATTCCTGTTGATATACAAAAAGCGGAGGGGAAACCTGTTTTTACTGAAAACAATAATAACCTGAACAGGGATACATGTCCCAAAATTACCGATAAGAAGCTAAAGAAGATATTGCAGTTGATTAATCATGCCCAAAAACCACTTATACTTGCCGGAGGTGGAGTTATAAGCTCTAACAGTTGTAGAGAACTGAACAAATTAAGCCTTGATGCCGGAATTCCAATTGTCAATACCCTTATGGGATACGGATGCTGCGGAAAAGAAAACAGAGGCTATTTCGGTGGAATCGGAATGCATGGTTCAATTTATGGAAATTATGCTATTTTAAATTGTGATCTCTTAATTGCGCTTGGCACAAGGTTTAGCGACAGGATAATCGGGGACCCGAAAACATTTGCTCCGAATGCAAAGATACTACATGTCGATATAGATCCATCTGAATTGGGGAAAAATATTATTCCCGATATTTCACTAGCAACTTCGGTTAAAAAATTTATTAAATCAATATCCATGGAAATAGAGACAGGGAATTACTCAGAGTGGATATCGGAAATAGAATCGGTGAAAAAAAAATACCCATTGACATTTAATCCGGGAGAGAGGATAAAGCCACAGTCCGTAATATCAAAATGTTCTGAAATTTTTGATGAAGATACAATAGTAGTAACTGATGTAGGACAACATCAGATGTGGGTTCCACAATTTTTTCCTGTAGCTAAACCACACCACTTTCTCACATCCGGCGGACTGGGGACAATGGGATATGCTCTGCCTGCAGCTATTGGAGCCAAGATTGGTAATCCGCAAAAAGAAGTTCTTATGTTCTCTGGAGACGGCGGTTTCCAGATGAATATCCAGGAGCTTGTCACTCTGATCAAATATCGGATCAATCTAAAAATGGTCATCCTGGATAACGGTTATCTTGGCATGGTCAGACAATGGCAGCAATTGATGTGTGCCGGAAGATATGCTGAAACGGATATGAATGACAATCCCGATTTTGTTCGGATTGCAACAGCATATGGGATAGATGCAGAGCATCTGTCAGAACCGGAGGAGTGCAATCAGAAATTGGTTAACCTAAGAGATCACAATGGTCCGAAATTATTGCATGTAAAAGTTGAACGCGAAGAGAATGTTCTACCAATGGTTCCGCCGGGCAGATCGCTGGAAGAGAGTATATTGGAAATAAAATTACCGCAAAAAGGAGTTGACTATGAATATAACAGAAAAAAATGAATTATTTACACTCAGTGTAATGACAGGAAAATATCCGGATATGATTTCAAAATTAACTGCTCTTTTAACAAGAAGGCAGTTTGATCTCAGAAGTCTAAGTATGGGTGAAGCTGAGAATAATTCTCTAAAATTTACTCTGGTTTTTTCAGGTGATGAATACAAACATTATCAGATCAAAAATCAGATCAATAAACTGGATGAAGTGATCTCAATAGATTCGCTTGATGAAGATGAAAAGATAGAAAGGGAAACCGCCTTAATAAAAATCGGTGTCACTCCTTCCGTAACAGTCGAGCTAAACAATATTATAGATCAATTAGGCGGGAAGATCGTTGCACTATCAAAAAAAGATGTTGTAATTGAGATCACAGGTAACAAATCGCAAATGGACAAGTTTTTCAAAGATTTGTCAGGATTTAGTATCAAAGATATTTCAAGAACTGGAACAACGGCCATAAAAAGAGCCGGTTCCTGAATATAAGGAGATAAAATGGGAAAAATATTCAAAGAAAAAGATGCGGAATTTTCAATTCTTGCAGGAAAAAAGATTGCAATTATCGGGTTCGGAAGCCAGGGGCACGCTCATGCTTTGAACCTGAAGGAGAGTGGTGTCGAAGTTTCTGTTGCATTAAGAAGAAATAGCAGGAACCGGGAAAAGGCTAAAAATTACGGATTGAACGTTCTTACGATCCCCGAAGCTGTAAAACAGTGTGAAATTATAATGCTATTGATCCCCGATGAAGATCACAAATCCGTATTTGATAAGGAGATCGTTCCCGATCTGAAAGAGGGAAAAACGCTTATGTTTGCCCACGGATTTTCTACACACTACTCTCAGGTGATCACCCCGGAAGGCATCGATGTTGTAATGGTTGCACCGAAAGGTCCCGGGCATATGGTTAGACGGGAATTTCAAAAAGGACGCGGCGTTCCGGCTTTAATAGCTGTACATAGAGATTACTCCGGAAATGCTGAAAAAACAGCCCTTGCTTATGCTCACGGTATCGGTTCCACCCGGGCCGGAGTATTCAAAACAACCTTTGAAGAAGAAACCGAAACAGATCTTTTCGGCGAACAGGCAATCTTGTGCGGAGGAGTGACTTCATTAATGTCAGCCGGATTTGAGACACTTGTAGAAGCCGGTTATCAACCGGAAATGGCATATTTCGAATGTATAAATGAAATGAAGCTGATTATTGATCTGATCTATGAGGGCGGATTCAATCTTATGCGATATTCCATCAGCAATACAGCGGAATATGGAGATTATATAACTCAGAAAAAGTTGATAACAAGTGAGACAAGAAAAAAGATGAAAGAGATACTAAATGACATCCGGGAAGGTAAATTTGCAAAGGAATGGATAAATGAAAACTTTTGTGGTCGTCCGGTATTGAATTCGGCTAGAAACAGAATGAAAAATTCTCAGGTAGAGAAAACGGGCCGTTTAATCAGAAAAATGATGCCCTGGCTTTCTACAAATAAACAAGGTGAAAAAAATGAGGAGTGATAAAATAAAAAAGGGTGCTGACCGTGCACCACACAGATCCCTTTTGAAAGCTTTGGGTCTTACTGATGATGAGATAGCTAAACCGTTAATCGGAATTTGTTCATCGGCAAACGAGATTATACCCGGACACATGCACCTTGAAAAAATCGAAGAAGCAGTCAAAGCGGGAGTTTATTCGGCCGGAGGGACACCTCTTAAGTTTTCTACTATCGGGATCTGTGATGGCCTCGCCATGGGACACAACGGAATGAAATATTCTCTCCCTTCACGGGATCTTATTGCAGATTCAATTGAGATCGTTGCAAATGCCACTCCTTTTGACGGATTAGCTTTCATATCAAATTGTGACAAGATCACTCCTGCAATGCTTATGGCAATGGGGAGACTCAATATTCCATCTGTAATTATTAGCGGGGGACCGATGCTTACCGGCTCATTCAGAGGTAAATCATGTGATCTTGTAACAGCATTTGAAGCAGTAGGAAAACACAGCAGGGGTGAAATTACAATTTCAGAATTATCTGAACTTGAAAATTGTGCATGCCCGGGTGCCGGATCATGTGCAGGATTATTTACTGCGAATACAATGAACTCAATTTCCGAAGCACTCGGAGTCGCATTAAAAGGAAACGGGACAATCCCTGCGGTTAACTCGGCAAGGATCAGGTTGGCAAAAGAGACAGGCCGTACTTTAATGGCATTGGTATCTGAGAATATTAAACCGAGAGATATAGTCGACGAGAGATCATTTTATAACGCTATCCTTTTAGACCTTTCTTTAGGTGGTTCTACAAACGCGGTGCTTCATCTTACAGCAATTGCTGAAGAATTCGGGATAAATCTTAATCTCGACAGTTTCGATTCTCTGGCAGAAAAGACTCCTCAATTATGTGCTCTTTCTCCCGTGGGTGTCCATCATATGGAAGACCTCAACAGGGCAGGCGGAATATATGCCGTTTTAAAAAGACTCTTTGACCTGCGCTTACTGAATCCCGGAGCAAAAACCATTGTCAACCAACCGATAGGTAAACTCATCAAGGATATAACAATAGAAGATGAAGAGGTAATAAAACCGATCAATGACCCTGTTGACACAGAAGGCGGACTGGCAATTATATATGGGAATCTCGCTGAATCCGGATCAGTAGTAAAAAGAAAAGGTATTCCCAGGGAATTAAAAGAACACACGGGACCGTCTAAAGTTTTCGAGGATGAAGAATCGGCAACAGAGGCAATTTTAAAAGGAAAAATAGAAAAGGGAGATGTAATCGTCATAAGAAATGAGGGACCGGTTGGAGGACCGGGGATGAGGGAGATGCTATCCCCCACTTCAGCACTTTCCGGAACAGGACTACTTTCAGATGTTATTTTGATAACTGACGGAAGATTTTCAGGAGGATCAACAGGAGCAGTTATCGGGCATATTTCACCTGAAGCGGCGGAGGGAGGATTGATATCCCTTGTAAATACCGGTGATCCTATTAAATTCAGTTTAAAAAACAGGGAATTAAACCTGATGATTCCAAAGGAGGCGATCAACAGAAGAAGAAATAACAGAATAATGAAAAACACAACAAAAAAATCGAAGTTTTTCGATAAATACCCGGGAAAAATCAACAATAATGTAATTTTTTTAACTGGGGGGATGAATGGAAAAAAAAATAAAAATTTATGACACAACACTTAGAGATGGTGCTCAGACCGCTGGAGTCTCTTTTTCAGTTGAGGATAAAATCAGGATAACTAAATTGCTCGATTTGCTTGGAGTGCATTATATCGAAAGCGGATGGCCCGGCTCAAATCCGAAAGATATCTGCTATTTCAAAAAAATAAAAAAAGTTAGACTTAAAAACTCTAAAATTTCAGCTTTCGGTTCAACTCGAAGAAAAAACTTAGATGCATCAAGAGATACAATGTTAAATGAACTGCTGAAAGCGGAAACTCCGGTGATAACTATCTTTGGAAAAAGCTGGGATTTGCATGTGGAAAAATCACTGGAATGCAGCTACCGGGAAAATCTGGATATGATCTCCGAATCGATAGAATTCCTCAAGGCACGCTGCAATGAGCTTATTTTTGATGCCGAACATTTTTTTGACGGTTATAAAAATAACCCCGAATACGCCATTAAAACAATCAGAAGAGCCGAAGAAGCAGGAGCAGATTCAATATCCTTGTGCGATACTAACGGCGGAACACTTACCGAAGATATTGAAAAGATAATAAAATCGGTTAAAAAAAATCTGTCGATCCCATTCGGCATTCATGCGCATAATGATTCGGATCTTGCTGTTTCAAACAGCCTGACTGCAGTAAATTTGGGGGCCGACTTAATTCAGGGAACAATCAACGGATTAGGTGAAAGATGCGGCAATGCAAATTTGTGCAGCATAATTCCCATCCTCTCCTTAAAGAAAAAAATCAATTCCATTCCTGAAAATAATTTAACAATTTTAACAAATACATCGCGAACCGTTTCAGAGTTGTCAAACAAATTTCACAATTACAATTTTCCTTTTGTAGGAGACTCAGCATTTTTTCATAAGGGAGGAATTCACGTATCGGCAGTGTTGAAGGACAACAATACCTATGAGCACATATCTCCCCAAACTGTGGGAAATAAAAGATCCGTCAGCGTATCCGAACTTTCCGGTAAAAGCAACATAATAAAAAAGATGAGAGATCTTGGGTTAAAACAGGTTTCAGACGAAAAGATCATAAGAACTATTTTAAAAAAAGTCAAAGAGCTTGAGTCTTCCGGATACAGCTTCGAGGGAGCTGATGCATCCTTCGAATTATTATGCAGAGAAAATATGAAAATATTAAGAAAATATTTCATTCTGAAAGGATACCGGGTGATAACATGGGCGGAAAAAGAGGGTTGCTCACACTCTGAAGCTACGATCAAAGCAGAAATACCTAAGGATATTCAAAGATTTCACGGAATAGCTGACCCGGTTGAACATACATCCGCTGACGGGAAAGGACCGGTCGAGGCAATCGATAATGCACTCAGAAAAGTTCTCGAGAAATTTTACCCGAGATTAAAGGAGGTGAAACTTGTCGATTATAAGGTAAGAATAATTGATGAAGGGTCCGGAACCGCATCTTCTACACGGGTATTAATTCATTCAAAAGACAGCAAATCTACATGGAGTACGGTTGGTGTTTCAGGAAGTATTATCGATGCTTCCTGGCAGGCATTGAGGGATTCGCTTATCTACAAACTATTAAAAGACGAAGATGAGATATTCAGGAAATATTCTCAAATAAAAATCGCAAAAGATTCAATAAAAAGGAGGAAACATGAAAAGTCAAATTAAAATTTTCGACACAACTTTGAGAGACGGGGAACAATCTCCGGGAGCATCGATGTCGCCTGACCAGAAGGTTAAAATGGCAGTAGCACTTGAAAATCTGGGAGTAGACAGAATTGAAGCGGGATTTCCGGTATCCTCGGAACTGCAGTTTGATGCAGTAAACAAAATCAGTGAAGTAATAAATAATTCAACCGTAGTAGCTCTGTCAAGATGTGTAAAATCCGATATCGATACTGCATTTGACGCATTGAAACCAGCAAACAAAAGGATGCTTCACCTTTTCATCGCAACTTCCCAGGTTCACAGAAGACATAAACTCAAAATGGAGAAAAAAGACATCTTAGCATCAATTAAAAAAAGTCTTCAGTATGCAGGTAAATTTTTTAAGGAAATCGAGTTCTCTGCGGAAGACGCAACAAGAACTGATAAAAAATTTTTATTTGAAGTTATTGAGACCGCATTACAAAACGGAGCAACAACAATAAATATTCCTGATACTGTCGGATATTCTGTTCCCGGAGAATTTTTCGATTTAATTAATGAAATTAAGACAAATTTTTCAGAATTTAATGAGCGTGACCTTTCCGTTCATTGTCATAATGATCTTGGACTGGCCGTAGCAAACTCTTTGGAAGCTGTAAAAGCCGGGGCTACCCAGGTAGAAGTAACCGTAAACGGGATAGGAGAACGAGCGGGAAATTGTTCTTTGGAAGAATTTGTAATGAGCCTTAAAGTGAGACAGGATATTTTCAATTTCGATTCCGGAATAAATACCACTGCCATCTACAAAACATCCTCTCTTCTGCAAAATATTACCGGCCTGCTTATACCCAGAAATAAACCGATAATCGGAGATAATGCATTTCTTCATGAAGCAGGGATCCATCAGCATGGAATACTTTCAAAAAGGGAAACTTATGAAATAATGGATCCTCAGAAAATTGGAAGAAACTCCGAATCCCTGGTAATGGGGAGACATTCCGGGAAAAATTCCTTCAGAGAAAAACTCCTGGATTACAACATCAAATTGAGCAAAAAAGAATTTGACAAAGTTTTTCAAAAATTCATGTCACTTGCAGATAAAAAGAAAGAAGTTTATGACAGGGAGATCCTCGAAATTCTGCCAAAGGATTCAGGTCGAATAAATTTAGGATTTAAACTCGAGAATTTTTATTCCTGCACCGGTATGGGAGTAATTCCCTCATGCACCTTGAAATTGAAAAGAGATGAGAAAGAGTATATTTCTTCTGTCACCGGTAATGGTCCAATAGATGCACTCTTCGGAGCATTATCAGAAGCAGCCGGAATATATCCCGAACTTAAAGAATATACAATACAGGCTATTGGTTCCGGGACCGATGCACAAGGCCATGTAAAAGTCGTAATTGAATTGGGAAGCAGTGTTATAACAGGCAGGGGAACTTCAACAGATATACTTGAGGCATCTGCAATTGCCTACTTAAATGCAATTAACGAATATATTTTGAAGATGAAAAGTAGAAAAATCACAGAAAAACATCCAGTTGGAATTTCAGACTGGCCATCGGAGGAAATCATATGACACTTACTGAAAAAATTCTTTCAAAAAATGCAAAAAAAAGAGTAGTTCGGGGTAAGTATGAACTTTTCAACGTAGACATTGCATTAAGCAACGATATTACGGCACCAATGGCAATCGATGAATTCCTGAATTGCGGAGGCAAAAAAGTCAAGAATCCGGAAAAGATCATATTTGTAGCTGATCATTTTGCTCCGAATAAGGATATTGAATCTGCAGAACAGATCAGGAAAGTCCGGGAATTTGCCAAATCGCAAAACATTTGCAATTTCTTCGAAGGCGGGAGGATGGGAATAGAACATGTTCTCCTGCCCGAATCAGGGTTGGTAAAATCAGGCGAGCTGATATTGGGAGCAGACTCCCATACCTGTACTTACGGCGCACTGGGCTCCTTTTCGACAGGTGTCGGCTCAACAGATATAGCCGGAATCTTTCTGACCGGAAAAGCCTGGTTAAAAATCCCCGAATCGATATTTATCGAAACAGAAGGTGAATTTAAAGGATACACGTCCGGGAAAGATTTGATCCTGAAGATAATCTCTTTGCTCGGTGTGAACGGTTCAAATTACAAGGTGCTGGAATTTGGTGGAGAGGGGATAAAACAGATCTCAATGGATGCCAGATTTACCATCTCAAATATGTCTGTAGAGGCGGGTGCAAAAGCCGGAATTTTCCCGATCGATGAAAAAACATTGGAATATGAGAAAGAGAGAGGTTTGATTGCAGAATCGATGAATGCCGACCCTGACTCAGATTATGTTGATTCAATAAAGATCAATCTGGGTGATCTGGAACCTCTGGTTGCATATCCATGTCTGCCATCAAATACAAGGAGTGTCAGTGAAGCGCAAAATGATAGAATCAAAATCGATCAGGTCGTAATCGGGAGTTGTACAAACGGAAGGATTGAGGATTTGAGAGTTGCAGCATCAATCTTAAAAGGAAACAGAGTAAATCCGGATATTCGCTGCATTATCATACCAGGAACACCTGCCATTCAAAAACAGGCAATTGAAGAGGGATTAGCTGAAATATTTCTTGAATCCGATTGTGTTTTTTCCACTCCGACCTGCGGACCCTGTCTCGGTGGTCATATGGGAATACTGGGGAAGGGTGAAAAAGCTCTCTCAACAACTAACAGAAATTTTGTCGGAAGGATGGGGCACACTGATAGCGAAGTCTACCTCAGTTCACCTGCTGTTGCAGCTTCATCCGCTTTGACAGGATTCATTACGGATCCAAATGAGATAAGGAGCATAAAATGATTATTGAAGGAAAAGTATTCAGGTTCGGAGACAACGTCAATACAGATGAGATCATACCCGCCAGATATCTTTCAACCCACGATCCGAATAAACTTGCAAGATACTGCATGGAGGATATTAGGCCCGGTTTTTCAAAAAATGAAAAAACAGAGGGAGGTATTATAGTAGCCGGAGAAAATTTCGGCTGCGGTTCTTCAAGAGAGCATGCTCCCATATCCATTAAGTATTCAGGTATCCAATGTGTAATCGCCCGCTCATTTGCAAGAATATTTCTCAGAAATTCAATAAATATAGGATTACCGGTAATTGAATTAAAAAAAAGTAATGAATTTGAAGAGGGGAATATAATTGTAATTGATCTTCAAAAAGGTCAAGTAGATATCAAAGACAAAAATAGAGGATTTTGCATAACTCCCTATCCTCCGTTCTTACGTGATATCGTATCATCCGGGGGATGGCTCAAATATGCTGTGAGACTCACGGATGCGGAGGAGAAAAAATGAATAAACAAAGAATATGCATACTCCCTGGAGACGGAATAGGTCCCGAAGTAATGAATCAGGCTGTAAAAGTTTTAAATACAATCAAATCTGAAATGAAATTGGATATCGAGACAAATGAGAAAAAGATTGGAGGTGCTGCAATTGAAGAATTCGGGACTCCTCTTCCCAAAGATACCCTCCAAACATGTCTCGGTAGTGATGCTGTTTTGCTCGGATCCATTGGCGGCCCTAAGTGGGACAATCTTCCACCTGAAAAAAGACCCGAAACGGGTGGTCTGCTTGAATTGAGAAAACAACTTAAACTATACGCAAATATAAGACCGGTAAAGATATTTAATTCATTGGAAAAAATTTCTCCCCTCAAAGAAAATATTTTAAAAAGAGGCATTGATCTGGTTACAATAAGAGAATTGTCCGGGGGCATCTATTTTGGAGAACCATCAAATTTGGATGAGAGAATCGGATACGATACCATGATCTACCGAAGAGAAGAAATCGAGCGTATTTGTGAAATCGCATTCAAAACAGCTTCAAACAGGAGAAAAAAGGTGTGTTCGGTTGATAAATCAAATGTTTTAAAGTCATCCAGATTGTGGAACAAGGTTGTTTCTGAAGTTTCAATGGACTTTTCCGATATAAAATTAGAGCACATGTATGTTGACAATGCCGCTATGCAATTAATACTAAACCCGTCGGATTTTGATGTTATATTAACTTCCAACCTTTTCGGTGATATTCTTTCAGATGAAAGTGCAGCCCTTCTGGGATCTCTCGGGATGCTTCCCTCAGCATCCCTGGGGGAAACAGTCAACCTTTTTGAACCAGCAGGAGGGTCCGCACCCGGGATTGCCGGTAAAAATATTGCAAATCCTACTGCTCAGATTTTATCATTGGCAATGTTATTCGAATATTCGTTAAAAAATAGCAGAGCTTCAAAAATAGTTCAAACCGCTGTTGAGAATGTGATCCATAACGGAATCAGGACACTAGATATCCGTGAGGCTGACAAAGAACCGGTATCAACTGATGAATTCGGTGATCTTGTCTGTAAAGAAATAAAAAATTTTTGTCTATCTTAAGTTCCGCGGATTTAAATTAACAGGAAGCAAACTTCCGGATCTTATCGTCAGAGATATAAGGCTCGTTAAAAACTGCAAGATCGCCAGATTCTTACAACAGCTAAAAAAGTAAAGAGATTTTTTGTTGATTTTAAAAATGCTTACCTTGTATACATTCCAAAATATAAAACAATTCAGGTTATATTCGACGGAAATGTAGTTTCATATGGTGGAGACTGGGAGAAGTGTAATATGAAGCCATACCTCTATCACATAAGGCAGAAATTATTCATCTATGAATGCGACAGTGAGAGTTATTTATTAAACAGAGAAAAATAAAATTGTGAGTATATGCCCGGCCCCCAGGGCCGGGCCTGGACGGCAGACATGGACTGGACGAAGGATTCCTACCTCAGCT
>CAZNLS010000004.1:53246-54556 GCA_964573895.1 uncultured Clostridia bacterium | reverse complement strand
TCAACAAAATTTTCGGGAATAATGTTTTATGTTATATTATTAATTAGAAAATGATAAATATTGTTTATATTCACGGTTTCAGGTCAGGCGGCAGAGGCGGGAAGTATGACAGATTGAAAAGAAGATTTCGGAGCGGGTTTAAAATTCACTCTCCCTCGTTTAGTGATTCTATCGGTACTGCAAAAAGAGAACTTCTGAGATTGATGAATTCTAAAGAAATTATTTCAGGAGACAAAACAGTTGTTATTGGAACCTCGCTGGGTGGATTTTACGCTTATTATCTCTCTGTCCTTTTTAACTTAAAGAGTATTCTTATAAATCCGGTTTTAAATCCTTCGGAGCATATGAAAAAATATGCAGATACGATACAAAAAAATTTCAGGTCGGGCAGGAAATTTAAATTTTCACAAAAAGATATAGATGAACTCAGATCTATGGAAATAGAAATAGAGAAAAATAATCCTGAGGATCAAAAGAAAAAAATATTTGTCGTTATCGGCGAAAAGGATGATGTTATAAACAGAAAAGTTGTTGAAGAAAAATTTGGAAATATATTCTATATGGATGAAGGGCATGAATTTAATGAAAAATTTGATCAGCTTATAACTACATCAGGAGTCAGGGATTTTATTCAGCTGTAAAACCAAATTATTAATGATCAAAAAACAGGAGACAGTTGATTGAACAGTAATTGTTATCTGTATTTTTGCGTGATAAAATAATGGAAAGTTTAATATTCGTAGAGAGAGAAGGATGGAGTTCACAATGAATAAGAATAAACATTATTTAACTATTAATTTATTGTTGGCAGTTATTTCAATAATCGCATTGGTTTTTATTCACATGGCTTTAACGGATATATATCACGGGGGAGAGGATCTGAAATTAGAGTGGAATGTCATAAGGGGCTGTGTGGCTATAATAGGGATATTTGTTTTATTTACCGTTTTCACTCTAATAAAACTGCTCAGATCAGGTATCTTAAAATCGAATACAGAATAACCAATTGAAAAGAGAAAATGAAATTGAAAGTATTTAAAATCGTGGTGTTTAATTGAGAAGAACACTTTTTATTGTATCGATATGTTTTTTATCTGTTAATCTGTTTTCAGTAAAGTTGATTTTCAAGAATAAAATAAAAACATTTGAGAATTTAACAAAAGAAATGTCAATTTCTGATTTAGCCGATTCAGAAATCTACCAACCTATTGATCTTCAGGTTATTAATGATTTTATTATTATTGGAAACGGCAAGCCAACTGAAATAGTTAAGTTGGATTTTAATGGCAAAATTCTTGCTCAAAATAAAA
>CAZNLS010000004.1:0-53146 GCA_964573895.1 uncultured Clostridia bacterium | reverse complement strand
ATAATTTGTATAGCATACAAAAAGAGTTAACTGACAATAATCATTATGGAGAGATCATGAAACAATTGAGTTTAATAACTCCATTATATCTAATATATAAGTTTGAAATTTAATTAAAATATCTCTTTTTAATAATTTTTTACTTTTACATTTTTACTTGCTGACATTAACCTTTCAGTTGTTTCTTGACAAAAACGGTTTTTTTTAATATAGTATTCTTTAATTTTCATATTGAGAGGAGTTAGCTGTGAAAAGAACTTATCAACCAAATAACAGAAAAAGAAGTAAAACTCACGGTTTTCGTGTAAGAATGTCTACAAAAGCCGGCAGGGCAGTTATTAACAGCCGGAGAAGAAAGGGAAGAAAGAGACTCGCCGCATAATTTATCAATGCCGGGTCTTTCATCATATAAGCGGATAAGAAAAAGTGAAGATTTCCTCCATATGTTAAAAAAGGCGGACAGGATTAAGACAGAATTTTTTTTTTATACAAGATCGAAAACGGATTATCTTTTAACCGTTTTGCGGTTTCTGTGAATAAGAAAATAGGAAATGCTGTTTGCAGAAATTATATAAAAAGAGTTATGCGCGAACTTTTCAGGAATTCGGATCGAAGTCTGGCTGTTCCCTATTGTGATTTCTGGGTTTCAATAAAGAAAAAGTTCGGAAGAAAAGATTTTAAGAGTATTGAATCTCTTTTGATAAAAAGTTTAGTAAAAAACGAATCAGAATGATAAAAAAACTGGTAATACTTCTGATAAGAGGATATAAGAAATTCATATCCCCGCTTTTAGGAAATCACTGCAGATTCCAGCCCACATGCTCTGTATATACGATGGAATCAGTAAAAAAATTCGGTGTTTTCAGGGGAGTTTTCCTTGGTATTAAGAGAATTCTGAAATGTCATCCGTTCCATAAAGGAGGAGATGATCCGGTACCGGAGAATTTTGAGGAGATAAAAATATGGAAACAAAAAAATTAATTCTGGCAATTGCACTGTCCATTATTGTTATTGCGGTCTATCAGTATTTCTTTATGCCGAAACCGCAGCCCCGGCCTGTAAAAACTTCAGTTCCTGTAGTAGAAAAAACTGAAAAGAAAGCTGAAAAAAAGGACCCTGAAAATGTAACATCTGACCAGAGTCTCTCGGATATTTTTGCGGAAAAAAAAGAGGAAGAAAAAAAAACAGAGCTTGAATATACGAAAGTTGAAAAATCGGTATCCTCTTCAGGCTCCCGGGAAATTGTGATCGAAACAGATCTTTACAGGGCTGTTTTTACAAATGTCGGTGCGGGATTGAAATCTTTTACACTTAAAAGATATATGGATGACAGCAAAAAAGAGCTCGACCTTGTCTCTTCCAAAGTTGACGATAAATTTGGCCCGGATGTTTACCTCCCGTTCTATTTTTCTACTTTTGAAGGAGAGTCATCAATAAAAGATATTAATAAAAAATTGTTCCGTTTTAACAGAAAAAATAAAACTTTCATCAGGCTTTCCGGAAATGAAAAACAGGCTATTGAGTTTGAATATGCTGATCCAGCGAAAAATCTAAGTATAAAAAAAGAGTTTGTATTCTTAAACGGAAGTTATGTTATAAATAGTAAAATAGTATTTATTAAAAATGGGAAAAAGATAGATTTCCCTGTCATGTTCGGTCCGGATCTTGCAAATAATATTTTTCCTGTCAGATCGCCTGAAAGATCTCTTTTATTAAAAGGATTTGACGGTAATAAAGTAAGCGAAGTCAATTTATTTAGAATTAAGGGTAAAAAACTGAATCCCGATATAGAATCCGGTTCCGGAATAATGAATGGTTTTTTTAACTGGATAGCATACGAGAGACCCTATTTTGCATTACTCGTACGCAGCGGTACAAGAGAATCCAAAGTCAAATATTTCACTGTCAAGAGAAAAGGTTCTGACGGCAAATCCCGTTCTTATGCTTATATAACTTTTGCAAATCCCGTTAATTTTTATCTCGGCCCGAAAGACGAAGAAGAACTTGCAAAAATCGAAAACACATTTACGGAAGCAAACCGCGTTATCGATTATGGCTGGAGTATTTTCGGAGCGATCGCAAAACTGATGTTAAAAGGCCTTGTGGCAATACATAAAACAATTCCAAATTATGGATGGGCGTTAATAATCCTCACTTTGATAATAAAAGTAATCCTGTTTCCACTTACTTATTCTTCCAGTGTCTCTATGGCAAAAATGCAGACTCTTCAACCGAAGATAAAGGCAATAAAAAAGAAGTATAAAAACCTCAAAGATCCGGAACAGCGGCGGAAAATGAATGCTGAAACTATGGCACTTTACAAGTCCGAAAAGGTAAATCCGGCCGGAGGATGCCTTCCGCTTTTACTCCAAATGCCGGTTTTCTTCGGATTGTTCAGGCTTCTGCAGACTTCAATAAACATAAGGCATGAGCCCTGGATACTCTGGATAAAAGATCTCTCCCTGAAAGATCCTGTTTATTTGCTTCCAATCTTAATGGGTGTTACACAGATAATTGTTACAAAAATGTCACCCACCAGTGCCGACAGTTCCCAGAAAAAAATGACCTACATTATGCCTGTAGTCATGGTATTTCTCTTTATGAATTTTTCTTCGGGTCTGAACCTTTACTGGTTTATGTCTAACCTTTTACAGATTGGTCAGCAGTATATAATAAACAAGAAGATTTTTGCTAAGAAAAAGGAAGAAGAGAGGATGAGGAAAGTATTAAAGAAAAAAAAGAGGGCAAGATAAAATGAAAAAAGAGTTTCAGTCATATTCCCTGAAAGAGGCGTTGATACTGGCGGCTGAAGAATTTAATGTTGAAGAAGATATGTTGAAATATGAAATAAATACTGAAAAAACGAGATATTTCGGACATAAACAAAAAGAAATCCATATAACGGCCTGGCCTGCTGACGGTAATGATGAAAAGGAGCTTGGAGGATTTATAAAAAGCCTCATTAAGTTGATGACCCTTGAACTGACATTTGAACTTACTCATGGCAAGGGATTTATCACTGCTAATTTTTCCGGAAATGATTATAAACTTCTTCTCTATAAAAACGGGAATCTCCTTAATGCAATTCAGTATCTCCTTAACAGGCTGTTCTCTGATAAAGTAGGGAAGAAAATATATTGTGAGAGTGAGAATTTCAGAAAAAAGAAAGAAAAAGAGCTGTCAAGACTTGCTCATCAATATGCAAAAATGATAAAAAAGGCAGGCAGGCCGATGTCTTTAAAAGAGATGAATCCGTTTGAAAGAAGAGTTGTACACATGATAATAAATAAATATCCCGATCTGGAATCTAACAGCGATGGAGACGGTTTTCTGAAAACCATTACAATAAAAAAGAGGTAATGAACCGGGAGGCGATTGCCGCACTTTCGACACCCCGGGGCCGGGGCGGAATAGCGGTAATAAGGATTTCCGGTGAAGGCATAACCGGCATTGTCGAGGGAATAATTGAAGGGGGCAAAAAAAGTCTGATCCACTCCCAAACCCGGCACTCCTATATTCTCAACGGATCAGACAGGATCGAAGAGTGCCTGATCACCTATTTCAAAGAACCTTTCTCTTATACAGGGGAAGATCTTATAGAGATATCTGTTCATTCAAATCCGCATTTGGTTGAAAAAATTCTTGAAATAATTTTTAGCAAGGGGGCAAGGCCCGCTCTTCATGGAGAATTTACTTTAAGAGCATACCGGAATGGGAAAATGGATCTGATCCAGGCAGAATCCGTAAATGATTTGATCAATGCAAATTCACGTTATTTTGCGGAGATGAAATTCGGAAATCTTGAGGGAAAATTATCCCGGTTCCTTGATGAAATAAAAAAAGATATCATTAATTCCTTAATAAAAATAGAAACAATAATTGAATTCAATGAGGATCAGAAGCTGACTGGAAATATTTTGCCACAAAGGCTGTCGGAAGCCCTGAGAAAGATTAGAAATATTATCTCGACGAAAAGAGCAAATAAAGTGATGGATAACGGTCCTGTTATAGTAATTGTCGGAAAAGTCAATACAGGCAAATCATCTCTTTTTAACAGGATCCTTCTTGAGGAAAGATCGATTATTTCAGAAGAGCCCGGGACAACAAGGGACTTCATCAGGGAAAGAATATATATCAGGGATCTGCCGGTTGAACTTGTTGATGTTGCCGGTGTAAATGTCAGTCCCGCAGGTGTTGTTGAAAGAAAGGGTATTGAGCGGGGAATAGATATTATCAGGGACTCAACAGCAGTTATATTCATGTTGGATGCCTCAGAAGAAATTGATAAAAATGACAGGAAGATTCATAAGCTTTTAAAGAAGAAAGATCATATCATAGTACTTAATAAGACGGATAAGAGAGTTGTTACGAATGAAAATGATGTGAAGAAAATATTTCCGGGAGAGACAGTCATTTCTGTTTCCGTACTGAAGGATAAAAACATAGAAAGTATTCTGGATTTCATTACGGGGATAGCAGAAGAAATCATTGATTCTTTTTCAGAAATTTCAGTAAATCTCAGACAGAAGGATTTACTTGGGAAACTCTACAATATCTTAAAGGAAACGGAGAAAGATTTATCCGGGGGAAAGAAGGAGCCCGAACTATTAGCTGAAGATTTGAGGATAGGACTTAGATTTATCGGGGAATTACTTGGCGAAGTGCAAAATGAAGAAATTTTATCCGGTATATTCGGGAAATTCTGTATAGGAAAATGAAAATAGTCATAATAGGTGCTGGTCATGCCGGAATTGAGGCTGCAGCAGCGGCATCAAAAATGGGTGCCGATACGACTCTTGTAACTATTCATCTTGAAACAGCGGGACAGATGTCATGCAACCCTTCTATAGGAGGAATTGCCAAGGGACATCTTGTTAAAGAGATAGACGCTCTTGGAGGAGTCATGCCTGGTGCTGCAGACAGGACCGGGATCCATTTCATGACTCTGAATATGAGTAAGGGTCCGGCTGTCAGGGCAACAAGATCTCAAAATGATAAGATTGAATACAGAAATTTAATAAAACGGTTTCTGGAAAATCTCCCGGGACTTAAAATTTACCAGTCGGTAGTATCTTCAATTGATGTGAAAAACGGGAAAGTTAAAGGCGTCAGGTTTATTGAGGGCGGAGGAATCGATTGTGATGCAGTTATAATTACCGCAGGCACCTTTCTCAACGGAAGGATCTATATTGGGGAAAATACAATTGATGCGGGAAGAAGCAATGAACCGCCATCTGTTGAACTTGCTGAGGATTTGAAAAAACTTGGGTTTATAACAAGAAGGATGAAGACCGGTACTCCCATGCGTCTTCACGCGGATTCAATCGATTATTCCGGATTCACTCCTCAATATGGTGATCCTGATCCGGTTCCGTTTTCACTCTTTACCCGTTTCCCGGTGAAAAACAGGATTGTCTGCTGGGGCGGTTATACAAACAAAGATGTAAAAAAAGTAATTGAGGATAACATAGCAAAGTCTCCGCTTTATTCGGGAAAGATAGAGGGTATCGGTCCGAGATATTGTCCTTCGGTTGAAGATAAAATAATTAAATTTCCCCACAGGGAGCGGCACCATTTTTACCTTGAACCGGAGGGGATTGAAAATAAAGAAGTGTATGCGAACGGGCTCTCAACAAGCCTGCCTGTAGATGTTCAAAAAAAGATTTTAAAGTCGATTATGGGGCTGGAAAATGCAGTGATGATGAGGCCCGGATATGCAATTGAGTATGATTCAATTGACCCAAAACAATTAAAATATACTCTGGAGAGCAGGAAGATAGAAAACCTCTATTTTGCAGGGCAGGTTAACGGAACTTCAGGATATGAAGAGGCTGCTGCACAGGGTCTTCTTGCGGGAATCAATTCTGTTCTTAAATTAAGAGATGAGCAGGAGTTTGTTCCGGGGAGAGACACTGCTTATATGGGAGTAATGATCTCGGATCTTGTAACCAGGGGAGTTGATGAACCCTACAGGTTATTTACTTCAAGAGCTGAGTACAGGCTGATGTTAAGAGAAGATAATGCTTTTGAAAGACTGGGTGATTTTGGATTAAAATATGGACTGATTGAAAAAAGAGCGTATAGCCGGATCAATAAGATTTTCCAAAAGAGAAGAAAAATAATTGATTCTCTTTATAAAAAAAAGGGAGACTATAATGGGAAAAAGTCTTCACTTGCTCAGATACTTAAAATTCCCGGAATAAATATTGAAAAGTTGTCGAAAATTCACGGTAAATTTATCAATGATGAACTAAGCAGAAGTGATGCTGCATATATTGAGGCTGAGATTAAATATGAAGGATATCTTGTCAGGCAAAAAGCCGATATAAAAAGGCTTGAGAGTCTCGAAAAATTAATTTTGCCTGGTGAAATTAATTATGATGAGGTTGACGGGCTTTCGACAGAGATAAGAGAAAAGCTGAAGAAGATTAAGCCTGATAATCTCAGGAAAGCGAGTGAAATTCCGGGAGTTACTCCGGCAGCGATCAATGCACTAAGTATTTTCCTAACGATTAAAAAGAAAAAAAAATAAAATTCCGCAAGAAATTTGCCTTCCGGTTGTTTTAGATTATCAGAAAGCAAATGGAGGCAAAAATGAAGAAAGCTGTTATATTAATCACAGTAATTTTATTGGCAGGTTATTCACTGACAATGCTGAGTGCAGAACCCGGTCCTTATCTGCAGAAACATATGAGGTTTGGAAATAACATTGCAATGAAAAATCTGTTGGCAGGAAGGTTCCTGTTGAAATTCAAAAAGGAAATAGGCTTGACGGAGGTACAATTAAAAAAAATTGAAAAGATGAATTTCTCATTTCAGGAATCTATTATAAAAACAACCGCAGATCTCAAGCTGCAGGAGATAAAACTGGCAGGTTATCTCAGGGCCGACAAAGTAGACAGAAAGCAAGCAGAAAAAATGTTGAGAAATATCGGTAAATTTAAAACCGGAATGCAGGTTGACCAGATGAACTACAGGCTGGATATCAAAGAGACTCTGACTACTGAGCAGTTGAAAAAAATTGAACAACTAAAAAAAATGATTGGCCGCAGACTTAGAAGTCGTCCGGGGAGAGAAAGATCACCTCGCCGGGACAGACCAATGAGAAAAAGTTTTAGGTAATTAAAAATTTTTTCATGTAACTCCACAAATGGGGGGCTTATGCCCCCCTTTTTTTTTATTTTTTTTAACAATTTGTGTATTATACTTCTGTATATGAATTTTCAGGAGGATGTATGTATCAAAAAAGAAAAATTTTAATTTTAATAACACTTTTATCATTTTTTATTTCTTCCTGCTCCACTGTACCCCTTACAGGAAGGAAAAGGATCGCATTACTGCCGTCTTCGAGCCTGACAACTATGGCATTTCAAAGTTACAGGTCTCTTTTAAATAAATCAAGACTTTCTACTGATTTCAGAAAAGTGGCAATTGTAAGAAAGGTGGGTAACAGAATTGCTCGTTCAGCTGAAATGTTCATGCGTGAAGAGGGGTTGACAAAAGAATTGAAAAATTTCAAGTGGGAATTCAATCTGATTGAAAACCGAAAAGTTATAAACGCTTTCTGTATGCCTGGTGGTAAAGTTGCAGTTTATACCGGAATTCTTCCTATAGCACTTAATGAAACAGGGCTTGCTGTGATAATGGGGCATGAGATAGGTCATGCTATAGCAAAACATGGAAATGAGAGAATGAGCCAGCTTCTTCTTGTTCAACTCGGAGGGGTCGCTCTGGATATTGCTTTGAAGAATAAACCCGATAAAACGAGGGGACTAATGATGATAGCATTCGGAGTTGCAACACAGTTGGGAGTACTTCTTCCATTCAGCAGAACACATGAGAGTGAGGCAGATCATATTGGACTTATCCTGATGGCAAGAGCAGGATATGATCCGGCTGCCGCCATTTCATTCTGGCAGAGAATGGACAGGAAGACAGGAAAAAGGGGTCCAAAGTTCCTTTCCACTCATCCTGCAAGTAAAACAAGGGTAAAAAGATTAAGGAAACTGTTGCCCTCTGTTTTGAAATATTATAAAAAATATTAATCTTAATTTTTAAAGCCTTTATCAGGCTGAACGGGTGTCCAGACAGCTATTCAGGTTGATTTAAGTGACAAAATCTGTTATATTACTATCTATGAGACTAAACAGGCAGCAGATTGAAAGAATAGCATTTCAGACCGTAAAAACTCTGCTATCTGAAAATATTATTATCACGGAAGACAAGGATAAAACCGTTTTCGAAATTGAAAATATCATAACTGAAGAATTATCCAAAGAGGACCTTCTTGATGATAAAGTCCGGGAAATACTTAAAGAAAAGCTTAATGAAATAAGAAACACAAATATAGACTATTATGAGATGTTCAAAATGGTCAAAAGCAAGCTCGCTGAGCAGGAGGAAATTATCCTGTGAGCCTGAAATTATCCAGAAATAAGGTCAATTTTCTTGCTTCGTTAATCACAGATTTTATAAGAACAAATGATGACCTTGATTACAATGGTGATATAGGAAATATAAGAATGAAGGTATTCCATCTTATTATGGATGAATTAAGACTTTTTAACCAGATTGAAGATGATGCAAAAGAGAGGGTCAGGTCACAAAAAAAATCGGTTCCTGAAGGATCCCGCGAATGGGAAATCCTTTTCAGAAAATATGCTCAGGAGGATATTGAAAAACTCGGAAGAATATGGTGAAGCTGCATTTTCATCTGTCAAAATCAATTTATGTAAAAATTTTTTCTTGAAATTTTTTTATAAAAACTTGTAAGCTAAAAAGTATATTATATAGGTAGTTTAGGGATCTAAAAAAATTTTTTATTTTATTGTTTTTTTAACAATAATGTGATAATATGCTTTTTCAAAATATGAGGACAGAACAAATATGAGAACTATTAAAATCAAAAAAGGTTTGGATATTCCGATAAAGGGAGATCCTGATCAGAGTGTAACTGATGTGAAAGAGGTTTCCCGGGCTGCACTGATCGGGTACGATTATCCGGGAATGAAACCTACTCTTAAAGTAAAGCCGGGGGACAGGGTGAAAAAGGGGCAACTGCTCTTCACGGACAAAAAGATGGCCGGAATTAATTATACATCTCCTGCTTCCGGAAAGATCCTTGCAGTCAACAGGGGTCTCAAAAGAATTTTTGAATCGATTGTCATTAGGATTGAAGGAGATGAAGAAGTTTCATATAACTCATATAAAAAGCGGGATATCAATTTACTGGACAGAGATGAGGTCAGGGCTTTACTTCTTGAGTCCGGTCAGTGGACTGCATTAAAAGAGAGGCCTTTTGGAAAAGTGGCTGATCCAAACATAATTCCTAATTCAATATTTGTAAATGCCATGGATAGTAATCCTCTTGCACCGTCAATGGACACCGTTTTTGAAGGAAAGAGGGAGAATGTGGAAAAAGGTATTGAAATTCTTGCTAAGCTTACGGACGGGATGGTCTACCTGTGCAGAGAGGAAGGAAGCAATATTGATATAAACGGATCGAAAAAATTTGAGATTGTTAATTTTCGGGGACCTCATCCGGCCGGAATTCCCGGAACTCATATTCACTTTCTTGACCCGGTCGGCCCCGGGAAGAAGGTATGGTACCTTGGCTTACAGGATGTAATAGCAATTTCTAAACTTTTTTCTTCGGGATCACTTGATACAGACAGAATAGTTTCTCTTGCAGGACCGAGTGTTCTGAAACCGAGACTTATCCGCACCAGAGTGGGTGCCGATATATCCGAACTGGTTAAAGATGAACTCCGGGAAGGCGATAACAGGATTATTTCGGGATCAGTCCTTAACGGCAGAGATTGTTCAGGATATTTAGGTTTCCTGGGAAGATATCATCAGCAAATTACTGTTTTGAAAGAAGGAAAAGAGAGAAAGTTTTTTGGATGGCTTTCACCGGGATTTAATAAATTTTCTGTTAAGAAGATACTCGCTTCCTCCATAATGCCCGGTAAAAAATTTGATTTTACTACATCACTCGAAGGCGGTTCAAGGCCAATTATAGCTGTTGGAAATTTTGAGAAGATAATGCCGCTTGACATATTACCGGTATATCTTCTCAGGGCTTTGAGTGTAAATGATATCGAACAAGCGGAAAAACTGGGATGTCTTGAACTTGTTGAGGAAGATCTTTCACTCTGCACCTTTGTCTGTGCTTCGAAAAGTGACTATGGGACAATTCTCAGAAGAAATTTAACAATAATTGAGAAGGAAGGATAATGAAATTTTTAAGAAAATTTTTGGACAAACATTCCAGGCATTATCAGAAAGGAGGCAAGCTTCATCTACTTGAACCCCTTTTTGATACTGTGGATAATTTTTTATTCACTTCGGGAAAAGTAACATTGGGTCCTTCTTTTGTAAGGGATGCTTTAAACCTCAAAAGAATGATGATGGTTGTTGTATATGCATTAATACCAGCCGTCCTGTTTGCATTCTACAATACCGGACTCCAGGTAAATATTGAGTTGGTAAATCTCGGAAAGACTGCAATGAATGGTTGGAGAGGAGGAATGGTTAGTTTTCTTGGGACCGGCTATAATCAGGCTTCGATTCTTTCAAATGTTGTAATTGGGATGCTATTTTTTCTACCGGTCTATTTTGTATCTTTTGCTGTTGGAGCTTTTTGGGAGATTCTCTTTGGTGTGGTACGAAGGCATGAAGTGAGTGAAGGATTTCTTGTGACAAGCCTTCTTTTTCCAATGATCCTTCCGCCAAATATACCTCTATGGCAGGTTGCATTAGGGATCACTTTCGGGATTGTTATAGGAAAAGAGGTTTTTGGGGGTGTGGGAATGAACATTGTGAATCCTGCTCTTGCAGGCAGGGCTTTCCTATTCTTCGCATATCCTGCACAAATATCGGGAAATGCAGTCTGGGTTGCCGTTGACGGTGTTACAAAAGCAACTCCTCTTTCAAAGTTTGCCGAGTCATTTCCTGCCGGTGGCGTGTCCTGGAGCAAAGCGTTTTTTGGAACGATTCCCGGTTCCATGGGTGAAACTTCAACTCTGGCAATACTTATTGGTGCAGTGATTCTGATAGCTACCGGGATCGGCGCATGGAGAATCATAGTAAGTGTTTTTGCGGGAATGGTTGGAACATCACTTCTGCTCAACCTGGTTGGCAGCACAACTAATCCAATGTTTTCTGTTCCTCCACACTGGCATCTGGTTCTTGGTGGTTTTGCATTTGGTGCGGTTTTTATGGCAACAGATCCGGTAAGTGCCGCAATGACACAACGGGGGAAATACTATTACGGCTTATTGATAGGAATCTTTGTTGTTCTTGTGCGTGTTATTAACCCGGCTTTTCCGGAAGGAATGATGCTTGCAATTCTGTTCGGAAATGTTTTTGCTCCAATTATAGATAAAATAGTAATTAATAAAAATGTAAAGAGGAGGTTACTCCGCAATGGCAGCTGATTCCATAAAAAAAACGATTGGTGTTGCTCTTGGCGTATGCCTGGTTTCTTCCATACTGGTTTCGCTCGCATATGTAGAATTGAAACCTGTCCAGGATATGAATAAAAAGATGGACAAATTAAAAAATATTCTTACTGCAGGAGGAATAGAGGCAACCGGTCATGATGAAATAATGAAACTTTTCAAGCAAAAAATAAAACCTGTTCTTGTTGAATTGAAAACCGGGAATGTCATCAATGAAATTAAGAATGAAAAACTCAAGGCTGAGAATTTTGATATTGAAGCACTGGCAAAAGATTCTGAATTTAGTTCGAAAATACCTGCAGATAAAGATCTTGCATCGATTAAAAGACGCCCAAATTACATGATTGTCTACAACGTTCTTGCAGATGATGACTCCGGAAAAATAGAGAGGAGGATTTTCCCTCTCTATGGAAGAGGTCTCTGGTCAACGATGTATGGGCTGCTCGCCCTTGACAAGGATATGGTAACTATTAAGGGATTTACATTCTACAAACATGAAGAGACTCCCGGACTTGGCGGCGAAGTTGATAATCCCAAATGGAAAGCTCTTTGGAATAACAAAGAGGCTTTTGATATCTCGGGTGATACCATAGATTTGAAAATAAAAGTGATAAAAGGAAAGGCAATTCCCGGGTCTCCCGGCTATGATTCGACAATTGACGGTTTGTCCGGCGCTACACTAACTACACGCGGAGTAAATAATCTTGTCCGGTTCTGGATGGGATATGACGGCAGACACTGGGGGGAAACGGGATTTGGCCCCTATTTAAAAAAACTGATTAAAGAAAAGAGGGGAAATTAATATGAGCACAATGAGAAAAACTCTCTTTGATCCGATATTTAGCAACAACCCGATTCTGCTTGGAGTTCTGGGAATATGTTCGGCTCTGGCAGTAACTTCAAAACTTGAAACATCATTGGTTATGTCACTTGCAGTAATATTTGTCCTTGCTTTTTCGAATCTTGCTGTCAGTGCCATCAGGAACTACATCCCGAGCAGCATAAGGATAATTGTTGAGATGACAATTATTGCATCTCTCGTTATTATTGCGGACCAGTTTATAAGGGCCTTCTTTTTTGATGTATCGAAGCAGCTTTCGGTTTATGTAGGCCTGATCATTACCAACTGCATTATTATGGGAAGAGCTGAAGCATATGCTCTGAAAAATCCACCTTGGATGAGTTTTCTTGACGGGATCGGCAACGGGCTGGGATATACTTTTGTGCTCGTTTCGGTAGGATTTGTTCGTGAGCTTTTCGGTTCGGGAAAACTTCTCGGATATTCAATCCTTCCACTCAAAACTGATGGCGGATGGTATGTTCCGAACGGACTTCTGGTTTTGCCGGCCAGTGCATTTTTTCTAATTGGAATTATTATCTGGATTGTAAGATCCATTAAAAAAGAGCAAATTGAAGAGGAATAAAAAATGATTGAACACTATTTAAGTCTTTTCATCAAATCAATTTTTATTGAGAATATGGCCCTGGCATTTTTCCTGGGGATGTGTACATTCCTTGCGGTATCAAAAAAAGTCGAGACTTCATTCGGGTTGGGGATTGCAGTTGTCGTTGTTCAGACCATAACAGTCCCGGTAAATAATCTTATATATAACAATGTGTTAAAGGAAGGGGCTCTTTCATGGGCAGGGCTTCCGGGTGTTGATCTCACATTTCTCGGGTTAATCACCTATATCGGTGTTATAGCTGCCATGGTTCAGATACTGGAAATGGTACTTGATAAATATGTTCCCAGTCTCTATAACGCTCTCGGGATCTTTCTTCCTCTCATAACTGTTAACTGTGCAATTCTGGGCGGTTCGCTTCTTATGGTCCAGAGAGAATATACATTTACAGAGAGTGTCGTTTACGGTATGGGCTCCGGTATAGGATGGGCGCTTGCAATTATAGCCCTGGCGGGTGTTCGTGAAAAGATGAAATACAGCAATATTCCCCCCGGCTTAAGAGGTCTCGGTATAACATTTATTACTGCGGGACTCATGGCAATGGCTTTCATGCTTTTTTCCGGGATTCAATTATAAGGAAGGATAGAAATGAGCGGATTAAATATTGTACTACTTGGCGTTTTTATGTTTACATTCATTGTTCTCGCACTTGTTGTGTTTATACTGCTTGCAAAATCTAAGCTCGTAGCCAGCGGTAATGTAAATATCCTGATAAATGATGATGAGTCGAAAAGTCTGAGTGTTCCCGCAGGTGATAAGCTGCTGAACACACTTGCAGATAACAAAATTTTTATCCCTTCCGCATGTGGAGGTCAGGGAACCTGCGGGCAGTGTAAATGCAAGATTTTTGAAGGCGGCGGAGATATTCTTCCAACTGAAACGTCTATGGTGAACAGGCGTGAAGCAAGGGAAGGGGTTAGATTGTCCTGTCAGGTTTCCGTTAAACAGAATCTGAAAATTGAAATTCCTCCGGAAATTTTTGATGTAAAGAAATGGGAATGTACTGTAAGGTCAAATCACAATGTTGCAACTTTTATCAAGGAACTGGTATTAGAACTTCCCAAAGGAGAGCATGTTGACTTTAGGGCAGGGGGATATATCCAGATAGATGCCCCTTCTCACAAACTTAATTACAGGGATTTTTTAATAGAGGATGAATATAAGCACGATTGGGATAAATTTGATCTGTGGAGATATGAGTCTAAAGTAACAGCCGAGATCTCAAGAGCATACTCGATGGCTAACTACCCTGAAGAGAAAGGGATTATCATGCTCAATGTAAGAATTGCATCTCCTCCGCCATCTATGCCTAATGTGCCTCCGGGACAAATGTCTTCATATATTTTTAACCTCAAACCCGGAGATAAAGTTACTATTTCCGGTCCCTACGGTGAATTTTTTGCAAAGGAGACTGATGCTGAAATGGTATTCATTGGCGGTGGAGCAGGAATGGCACCGATGAGATCACATATTTTCGACCAGTTGAAAAGAATACACACTGACCGTAAAGTCACATTCTGGTATGGAGCGAGAAGTCTTCGTGAAATGTTTTATATAGATGATTTTAAAAATCTGCAGAAAAATAACAAAAACTTTGAATTGAATATAGCTCTTTCGGAACCTCTCCCGGAAGATAATTGGAAAGGTTATACCGGTTTTATCCATCAGGTACTATACGAAAATTATCTCAAAGATCACCCTAATCCGGAGGATTGTGAATATTACATGTGCGGGCCGCCAATGATGAATAAAGCTGTTATAGATATGCTTGATAATCTCGGTGTTGAACCTGAAAATATTATGCTTGATGATTTCGGTGGATGAAAAAATCCGTATTCATAATCTCTAAAATTCGTTTTTTTTCAGTAGTAATAATCTTTTTCTCAATAATTTTTAGTATTTCATGCAAACAGAGTAATACTAAGCTCTCTAACACTGTTTCAATAACCGGAAGTACCATGGGGACAACATTCAGTGTGAAGATTGTCAGAAATAATTTTCTTCTTCTTGGTAATGTCAAAAAAAAACTAAATGAGCTTGAACAGGGAATTAATTCTATTCTGGAAGATGTTAATAATAAAATGTCAACCTACAGAAAAGATTCTGAAATTTCCCGTTTTAATTCCTATGGGAAAAATGACTGGTTCACCATTTCAAATGATACTGTGTTTGTAATAAGTGCTTCCCTTGATGTAAGCCGTAAAACGATGGGTAAATTTGATATTACAGTTGGTCCTCTTGTGAATATTTGGGGATTCGGCAAAGATTTTTCAAAAAGAGAGATACCTGAAAAAACCGTAATTGAGAAGCTGAAAAAAAAAATCGGTTATAAATTCCTCGATGTAAGATACAATCCTCCTGCTTTAAAAAAAAAATTAAAGGGGCTGTATTGTGACTTGTCAGCGATTGCGAAGGGATTCGGAGTAGACAGGGTTGCCGAGTTCCTTGATTCAAAAGGTTTTCTTAACTATCTGGTGGAGATCGGTGGAGAAATAAGGGTTCGGGGAGTGAATGGAGCAGGAGCCACGTGGTCAGTCGGAATAAAATCACCAAAGGTAAGACCCGGGTTGTCCAGGGTTATACATATCTCTGACTGTTCAATGGCTACATCCGGCGATTACATGAATTACTTTGAAAAAAATGGAAAGAGATACTCACATACAATTGATCCGGATACCGGTTATCCTGTTATACACGATCTTGTGTCAGTGACGGTAATTCACCGTTCATGTATGATGGCTGATGCTTATGCAACTGCTATTGACGTTTTGGGACCAAAGAAAGGTTTAAAATTTGCTCTGAAAGAAAAAATTCCGGTATTCATGATTAGACATTCGGGAAATAAATTTATAGAACAAACGACACCGTTATTTGAAAAATTATTGAAAAAATAGGGAATTTATGTTAAGTTCATTCAAGATAAAAAAAGGAAGAAGATGATTAAATTGTTAATTATAATTTTTTTTGTTCTGTTTGCTTTTGCTTTCATGCTTGGAAGTGTATTCCTCGGTAATTATAAAGGAATGAGATCGCGATTCAGAATAGAAGGAAAGGGCCTTAAAAAATATAATCCAAAAAATGATCCTCCATCTTGTTCGGGATGTGGTGGAAACTGTCTTCATGAATGAGAAGAATTTGGTTAAATGTATTCAAAGACCGAGAAAAAGTTAAAAGCGCTTTCAGATTATAACAGGCTTAGAATTGTCAATATGTTATCCGTTAAGCCTCTTTGTGTGTGTGAACTTACTGATATTATGTCTCTTTCACAGTCAACTGTTTCCGGACATCTGAGAATACTAAAGGATGCTGAAATTGTTGATGATAAAAAAGATGGTCTCTGGGTTGAATACAGCATTTACAGGGGAGACACTTTTACCTCAAAAATAGTAGACATCATAATTGCAGATATTTCGAAGGAAGAAGCATTTAAATCCGATATAAAAAAATGTATTGTATCTGACAGGTTTAAAGTGTGTAAAAAATAGTTATTTCCTCAAACGAAGCAATTAAAATATTACCTTGATGCCAACCATGTTCCGGTAGAAGTTCCTTTCAGAAGAGTCCCATCCATGGAATTTACCGAGGTAAAATTTCCCCAGAATTTAGTTCCGTCAGTGGAATTTAGTGTAAGACTTGTATAGCCTGAGACAACAAAAGTTCCCGAATTCTCCGCTTTTCCTGTGCCAAGGTTGTAAACTACGAAATTTCCGGACGATTTGGTTCCGACAAATGTTATTTTTTGCTTTGCCTTCGTATCTCCATTGATAGTTTTAGTAAATTCCCATGAACCCAGAATATTATATTTTTCTCCATCTATTATTCCTCTTTCATATGTATATGAACCTCTCTTTGTGATTGTAAAAAGTTCGCCTGAACTATCTTCGATTGTAAGTTCTACTATAACTCCGTTAGGTGTGTAAGTGCTAAAAGGGAGGGAATCTTTACCAACGGCATTTTGAGCCAACGGCAGAGGTGTATTGACATAGAAATTCAGAATATTGTTTGAAGGAACGGATGTTGAATCTGATAACTCCAGATTGTAACTTTTATAATTATCGTTGTTTATTTCAAGTAGTGTGATAATATTATGTATTAACTTGAAATTCCAGGATTTAATAGTACCTGACAGACTTCCCCGATTATTAAGTGAAAAAAAGAGGTTAATACTTGTCAGGCCCTCGGGACCGGTGTCCTGAAGAGAAAATCCGGATACTGTAATTAATCTGAAATCATCTGAAGCGGTAGTCGATGTTTTACAACTAAATGCAGCAAACAGTAATACTAAGGAAATAATGAGAAGTATTTTCTTCATAGAATTCCTCCTTGCTTTTGAATTCTTATTATAAATTATTACGTTTTCAAAAAAAAAAGGTTTTAGACTGCCGGTTCTTAAACCAACCGGCAGTTCTTAACGTATGAAGTCTATTAACAAAGAGGTGTCGCAAATGAAAAAAGCAGTTATTGCATTTTTAATTATTCAGGTTTTTACTTTCGGACTTTTCTCCTCTGATTTTGCTCTGAATTTTAATATTAAGTACAATGCCGGTAATTCCGGATTTTTTGGAAATTCAAGCACATTGCTGATGTCGGAAGGATTTAATTATCTTGAAAAAAGCAAATATTCTATGGGGGTTGGCTTTGGTCTTGACTTGTTTATTCCCCTCCATAAAAAAATTTATATTATTCCGGGAATCTCTGTTGATTATGGCCACAGAGCCTATGAATTTACGGGAGTTGAAACGGCGAGTGATGCAGATATGAAGGATAATTTCTATTTCCACATTTTCCGGGGTGACCTAAAATTAAATTATGACATTCTGAGCCTTAAGAATGGGTGGATTTTTTCTGTTTTGGGGGGGATTGGATATAATAATGTGAAGGCTGATTCTGAAATTAATACAGGTGAAAAAAAATATTGGAATGTTCTTGCAGGCTTTGGAGTAAAATTCTTCCAGTTAAAACATTTCGGGTTTAATTTATTAACCTTCTATAATTATCCGTTAAAGAACAAAAAATTCGAATATTTAACTGTTTCCGGAGGAATTTTATACAGGTTCTAAAGTGCTTCCAGAGGGCCTATCTCTTTTTCAACTTCTTCAAGGATTTCACAGGATTTAACCAGTTCCTTCATTTTTGTGTGATCAGGATATAGCGGCCTGTCTATTTCAAGAAAGTCTACATATTTCCTGACTACTTTTTTTGCAGTTGATACTCCTTTCCCGAAGTTGTAATCACGGAAATCAAGGGCTTGTGCTGCTGCCATAAACTCGATCCCAAGGATTCCGTATGCATTGTCCAGTATCTGAAAATTTTTAATAGCAGTATTCATTCCCATTGACACAAAATCTTCCTGATCAGCTGCTGCCGGGATAGATTGGATGGAGGCGGGCATGCATAAAATTCTCTGTTCAACTATCTGCATGTCGGCTGTATACTGACTCAGCATCAATCCTGAGAACATTCCCGCTCCTTTTGTCAGAAAGGCAGGAAGGCCGACATTGAGTGCCGGATGGTTGAGCCGGTTCATTCTTCTTTCCGACATAACACTGACCATGGTAATTGCAGCACCGGCCATATCCATTGGAAGTGAAACCGGAGTTCCCTGAAAATTGGCGCCTGATATCTGAATGTTTTTATCCGGAAAGAAGATCGGGTTATCACCGACGCCGTTTAATTCGATTTCAACCTGGGATCTTGCATAAGTAAGAGCATCTCTAGCTGCTCCGATCACCTGCGGTGTTGATCGCATCGAATAGGCATCCTGGACTTTGCATTTGATTTTTCCTTCAGCCAGATCACCGTTTTTAACCAGTTTTCCGATTGATTTTGCGCTCTCTATTGCTCCTTTAAAACCCCTGACTTCATGCAGGAGGGGGGTATAAGGTTTCATGTTAGCCTTCAATGCTTCCAGCGACATTGCAGCAGCAATCTCAGCCTGTTTTAACCATCTAAATGAATCATATAGAAATATTGCGGACATTGCCGTCAGGACATTGGATCCGTTTATTGCAGCAAGGCCGTCTCTTGCCTGGAGTCCCGGGATTTTGATACCTGCTCTCTCCATAGCAACTTTGCCGTCAAGAAGTTCTCCCAAATAATATGCCTGCCCTTCACCCATTAGAAGAAGTGCAATCTGTGACATAGGAGCCAGGTCTCCGGAAGCCCCTACTGAACCTTTCTGACAGACAAAAGGTGTGACTCCTTTGTTAAGCATTTCAACGAGTGTTTGCGTGATTTCAAGCCGGCAGCCTGAATTACCATGAGCGTGAACGTTGATTCTTCCGGCCATCGCTCCGCGTACATATTCGATTGGAGCCGGATCTCCGATTCCAGCAGCATGGTTATAAATCAGATATTTCTGGAATTCTTTTACCTGGTCGTCATTCAGAACCACCTCTGAAAACTCACCGATCCCGGTGTTTACTCCATACATTATTTCATTAGCTTCAATTTTTTTCTCAAGCATGGTACGGCATGCTTTTATCCGCATTATTGCATCATTTGAAAGATTCACTTTTTCATTAAATCGTGCAATTCTGACTAACTTTTCGATAGTTAAACCTGAACCGTTTAATTCTATGGCCATCTGCGCCTCCTGTTAAGATGTTGAATTAATTTATTGAATTAAAAATTATTATACAAAAATGACCGGGAAAGTAAAATAAAAACAGTTTAAAAATAAATTTTTACAGCTGTAAAATTCCTTTGACCAAAGTGATACAATAATATGTCATGAGATTGTTTATCGGCATTAAACCCGGGGAAAATGCTATTAATGCACTGGCTGAAATAGTTGCCCGGTTACAAAACTTCCCGGTTCCTGTTAAATGGATAATGCGTGAAAATATTCACATGACTATTAAGTTCATTGGGGATGTTGACCGGAAAACCGCTGACAGGATTATTTTCTCACTTTCGAAACTTAAACAACATAAAAAATTAAATCTGAGTATATCCGGATTGGGAACTTTCAAAAGAAACGGAAATATCAGGGTGGTTTATGCTGAAGTAGAAAGAAACGGAGAACTGGAGAATCTTTTCAACAAAATCGAAGATATATTATACATAGAAGGAGTGGAGAAGGAGAAGAGAAGTTTCAAACCTCATTTTACACTGGGAAGGACAAAAAAAATTTTTAAATATCCAAAAATTGATGAATTCATCGAGAAAAACAGGCTGTATAAAATTGCTGATTTTTCAATTGATACATTTACTCTTTTCAAGAGTGATCTTTTCAGATCGGGGCCGGTTTACACTATTATGGAAAAATTCAGGTTTACATGACTTGAAATCCGGATGCGTAAAAAATTTATTTTTTCCCGTTTTTAGCTTTTAACTCGACAAATTTATCTCTACATGTATCTGAACAGAAGTAGAAAATGTCTCCTCCGCTTTTTACTATTTTTGAATCTGCGGAAGATATATATAACCCACAGACCGGATCTTTTTTCATTTCTGCTTTCACAGCTCTTTTAGAATATGTTTTACTATGCGAATTTCTTCTTTTTAGAAAATAACGGATGATAAGATATAGAATGAATCCAAAAAAAACAATCCTTGAAATCAGTCTGATTATATTCAACATTAAATTATATTATAACAAATTCAGAGTTTTTATAAATTTCCTGTCATTTATAATTTCGACAACTCCTTCAAAAAGTGTATCCATCCTGTCATCCTCAGACAGAAAAGGTACTTTTTCCCTGACCCTTTTTTTGAATTTTTCAAGCGCAACTCCGGGTGTATGCTCATAAAAATCCAGTGCCTGGAGAGAGCAGAGGATCTCAATTGCCAGAATATATTTTACATTTGCAATAATTTCGGCTGCTTTTCTTGAAGCAAAATTTCCCATGCTTACATGATCTTCCTGGTTTGCTGAAGTTGGAATATTATCAACAGATGCAGGATGGGCAAGTGTCCTGTTTTCAGAAGTGAGAGAAGTTGCAGTCACATGAGCTATCATAAATCCGGAATTAAGGCCGTTATCGCGTATAAGGAAGGGAGGAAGATTCATATTTGTAGCGGGATTTATGACTCTGTCGATTCTCCTTTCGGATATATTTCCTAACTCTGTCATTGCAATCGAAAGATAATCCATAGCAAAAGCAACGGGAGCTCCGTGAAAATTTCCTCCCGATAAAATCACTTTTTTTTCAGGAAAGATCATAGGATTCTCGGTTGCAGAATTTATTTCGGTTTCAACTGTATTTCTCACAAATGAAAGAGTATCCCTTACTGCTCCGTGAACCTGAGGAATACATCTTATGGAATATGCATCCTGGACCTTTTCTTTTCCTTTATGAGAATCCCAAAGCTTTGAATTTTTTATCAGTTTCCTTATATTTGATGCTGTTGTTTTCTGTCCCGGGAATGGTCTTACTCGCTGGATATCCTCGAAGAATGGAGAAGGATTCCCAAGCTGTGCTTCAAAAGTAAGTGCACCGGCAATATCTGCTATCTTAACAAGGTGTTCACTTTCAAGCAAATTCAGTGCGGCAATCGCAGTTAAAACCTGTGTTCCGTTGATAAGAGCAAGACCCTCTTTCTCAAGAAGAACAAGAGGTTTCATTCCGCTTTTTTTTAGAGCCTCTTTTGCAGGACAGACATTCCCTTTATATTTCACCTCTCCTTCACCCAATAGAGTGATAGCAAGATGTGCCAGCGGAGCAAGATCACCGGAAGCTCCAACTGATCCCTTCGATGGGATCAACGGCAGAATATCCCTGTTGAGCATTTCAAGAAGGAATTCAACAACCTGGATCCTTACTCCGGAAAAACCTTTTGCAAGTACGTTTGCCCTTAGAAGCATCGTTCCCCGGACTATATTGTCGGGCAGCATGTTTCCCACTCCGGCAGTGTGGCTTTTTATCAGGTTTTTTTGAAGTTTTTTCAGATCTCTTTTTTCTATTTTTCTGTTAGCAAGTGCTCCGAACCCGGTATTTACTCCATAGAATGCCTGCCCGGTATTTATCAGCTCTTCCAGTGTTTTTCTGGCAAAATTAATTTTTTTCTTTGCACTATCCGACAGTACTGTCTTTGCAATTCCATCTGCAACGGATTGAAATGCATCAAGTGTTAAACTGTTTCCATCGATTTTTATCTGCATATACTGTCCCTTAAAAAATAGATTATTATCAATCCTGTGATTGTCATTATCACGGCAAAGAGTCTCAATGTTCCATCCGGGATTTCAAGAATTTCCCTGATCATTTTTTTTATTTTTGAAGGTGAGATGAGGAGGATCGCTCCTTCAATAGTGATAACCGAACAAATAATCAGTATTATAATATTTAAATTCACTGTCTCACTTCATTACTTCTTTTCTTGAAAAATCTCTGTCAAGTTTAAATTCTGTCCAATCAAAGGGATAATTATCATCTACAATAATATCTGAAAGATATTTCCCTACAGCCGGACCGAACATAAAACCGTGCCCGGACATTCCGGCAGCAACAAAAAAACCCCTTAGCGGTGTATGATCAATTATAGGGCTGCCATCAGGTGTCATGGAATAACTTCCTCCCCAGTGCCTGAGTACTTTCAGAGTGCCGAAATCAGGAACCAGGCGTAATGTCCTTTTAGACATCTCAATAATGAATTCGGAAGATGATTCCGTAACTCGGCCCGGTTTGTTCGGTACAGGAGTATAACAGCCTATTATCTGGCCTGTAACCATTTGCTGAAAATAACACCCGTCAGGCCTGTAGTCAACCAGCATTGGATCAAATTTATGTTCATGCCTGTCTGTAATTAATGCTTCGTGTTCTTCTGGATATATTGGCAAATCCAAATCTGCCATGAGTCCTATATCTCTTGCATAGGGACCGGCTGTATTAATTACTATATCTGAATTAATCTCTTCACCCGATGCTAATATAATACCTTTGACTTCATTTCCGGCTACATTTAATTCAGTTACTTCAGTATAAAGAAGTAAATCCGAGCCTCTATTTCTTATTCCCGATATGTACCCTTTGGTGACTTTAAAAGGATATGCCTGACCGTCGTCCGGAGAATAGACTCCGCCTTTTAAGCCCGTAATATTCAGTCCCGGTATGAATCCCGCACATTCTGCAGGTGAAAGTATTTTAACATTCAGGCCGAGTCCTTTTTGGAGAATTGAAACGGATTTAAAAGCCTCAAGTTTCTTATCTGAATGAGCAAGAAAAAGGTAACCGCCTTTGTAAAATTCGACTGAAAAACCAAATTCCTTCTCCATATTTTCAAACAGTGACATGCTCTCCTGCATTAATTTTATCGAGGTTTCTGTGGAGAATTGCATTCTTATTCCACCGATGCATCGTCCTGTAGAACCTGATGCAGGATAGTTTTTTTCCACAATAAGGACTTTGAGTCCTCTTCCTGACAAATAATAAGCAGTAGAGAGACCTACAATTCCGGCGCCGATAACCACGGCATCATATCTCTTTTTCACCTTAACTGATATTTTTTTTGGACCCAAGGATTTCCAGGGAAATAACATGTCTCTGGATTTCATTGGTCCCTTCATAGATCTGAAGGAGTTTTGCATCCCTCATCATTTTTTCAACAGGATATTCTTTCATATATCCGTAACCGCCCATCATCTGAACAGCATCAGTTGTTATTTTCATTGCTACATCAGTTGCTACTACTTTTGCCATAGCTGATTCCTTTGATGCCTTCATTTTATTGTCAAGCATCCATGCCGAGCGGTAGACAAGAAGTCTTGCCGCATCTATTTCAGTTGCCATATCCGCAAGCTTGAAAGCGTTATACTGGAATGAAGAAATCGGTCTCCCGAACTGAACCCGGCCCTGGGCATAATTAAGAGCTTCTTCATACGCAGCCCTTGCTACGCCTATTCCTCCTGCTCCTACTGCAGGACGTGCGAAATCAAGTGTTTTCATTGCTATGATAAAACCGAATCCTTCCCTCTTAAGCAGATTTTTTGCGGGTACTTTTACATCATCGAAGTATATCTCGGAAGTATTTGATGCACGGTGCCCCATCTTGTTTTCATGCTTTCCGACAGATACTCCCGGCAGATCCATCGGTATAATAAATGCACTTAATCCTCTGGCTCCCCTTTCTTTGTCGGTGGACGCGAATATAACACCTACTTTTGAAACACTCCCGTTCGTTATAAAGGTTTTTGATCCGTTTAAAATATAGTGATCCCCATCTTTTTTGGCAGTTGTTTTTATTGCCGAGTTATCTGATCCGGCCTCTCTTTCTGTTAATCCGAAACAGGCAAACGACATCTCTTTGGTAAGAGGCACGAGAAATTCCTTCTTCTGCTCTTCCGTACCGAATAAAACAATAGGTGTTGTTGCGAGTGTATTGGCCATTATTGAAGTATACATACCTGCACATCCCCAGGCCAGTTCTTCACAAACAACAGCATTCTGGAGACTTGTAAAATTCATTCCTCCCAGATCCATTGGGATATTTGAAGTAAGATACCCGATATCAAATGCTTTTTTCATGACATCATAAGGAAACTCATTCTTCTCATCATACTCCTGGGAGACAGGCCTCATCTCATTTTTCGCAAACTGATTTGTCAGTTCTTTTAGCTGTAATAATTCTTCATCTAAAGAAAAATCCATTGAAATACTCCTCTATATTTTAATTGTTTTTATTGCGTTCAATACGTCCTGGGCACTCTGATATCGGTCTTCACGCTTTTTTTCCATACATTTTTCAACTATATCAACAAGTTTCTGGGGAGCAGCCGGTTCAATATCTTTGATTGGAGGCACAGGTTCAAAGAGATGTTGGTAAAAGACATTTTCACCTTTGAAAGGAACTCTGCCTGTTATAAGGTGAAAAATAGTTACTCCGGTTGAATATATATCTGTTCTGTGATCTGCTCCGACTCCCTGGATCTGTTCGGGTGACATATAATACGGTGTTCCGGTTACTACTCCCGAGTCTCCTTTTTTTTGTTCTCCTCTGATTACTGCAAGACCGAAATCCATTATTTTAATCTCTTTTTGACGTGTTATCATAATATTATGAGGTTTGATATCCCTGTGGATTATTCCCTTCCGGTGTGAATAATCAAGTGCTTTCAATACTTTTATGGTTACAAAAAGAATCTGGGGAATCGTGAACTTGTTTTTTCTCCTTAGAATTGTCATGAAGTTTTCACCTTCGATAAACTCCATGGAAATAAAATAATCGTCATCAAGCTGTCCAACATCATAGACCGTAACAATATTTGCATGTGAAAGTGAAGCTGTCGAACGTGCTTCCGTGAAGAATCTTTCAAGGTTTCTTTTGTCTTTGATCAGACTTTTATTTAATATTTTCAGGGCAACAATCCTCTTTAAAACAGTATCCTCTGCCTTGAAAACTACCCCCATTCCGCCTTCGCCAATTTTCCTTATGATCTTGTATCTTCCTGTGGAATTATCTGCTACAAGGTCCATTTCTTTATATTTTTTAATAAGTTTTTCGACTTCCTGAATCTTCTGGTGAACATCCCTGAATGAATAATCTTCTGTTAAGATTCCCTGGTATATTTCGAATGCTTTTTTGAAATTTCCGAGATTCTCTTCTGCCTGTCCCAATATATAGAACCATTCGAGATTCTCCTTATTGATGGTCTGATCCTGGAGCATTTTTCCGATCTTTTCAACTACAAGCTGGGGCTTCCTGTTTGCGAGGAAGATATTTGCCATTTGTGTTATTGCTTTTTCATAATTTTCCGAATTCATGGGAACTTTTTGAAAATTAGCCAGTGCCCTCTTTTCATTATCGACCCTGAGAAATGAGACCCCGGAGTTGTAAAAATCGCCTGACTTTTCGTAGAGTTCTCCGGATTTTTGGTATTTTTTGAATTTAAAAGAGATATCGGCAGCCATTTTCCACTCTTTTCCCAATTCAAACATTTTTGCTGCCTCTTCTTCATTTCCATGCTTCATGTAATTATCAGCTGCGGAAAGATAGTTCTGGTTCATAAAATAACAGTGTGCAGCCTTATCAAACAATTTATTCCATTCAAATAATTCTGCTGCTCTTATATAATCTTCGCCTTTGAGAAACCACTCTGCCGCTTCAGATGTATTACCGCGTGCAAATGCATCTTCTCCTCTCAACTGGCATGCAGTTTTATCCTCACCGATATTTTCATAAAGAGATGCGGCTCTGATTGGCTGCTGTGCTTTTTCAAAAAGAGAAGCCGCTTCTTTTAATTTGTTGAGTTTTAGTGCAAGTTCGGCAGCTTTTTCGAACTTATGATTCTTTAGAAGGAGTTCGTATGCACGTTCAATCTCACCGGTCTCTGTCCACATTTGAGCGGCCTTGTCGAGATCATTGTCAAGTTGTGAATTACTCTGGTATCCAATCGATGTATCTGCAGTTGAGTTGTACCATTTTTCATAATTCATTGCAGCCTTTTTTTTATCTCCGGATTTCTCGTAAATTACAGCGGCTTTTTTGTAAAATCCCTTCCTTTCGTAAATTTGTGCTGCCTTTTCAAATTTTCCATGATTATAATAAAGTTCAGCTGCTTCCTGGTGCCGGCTGCTGTTCTCCAGGAGTTTTCCCGCTTCATCAATGTTTTTTCTTTTTATATAAAGTTTTACCAGACCGTCAAGATTACCGCTTTTTTTATAAATTTCAATTGCAAGTGTTTCTTTGTTTAGTTTTTCATAGAGTTCGCCGATATCATTGAATTGCTTCCCGTCCTCATATGCCTTAACTGCTTTTTTAAAATCGCCGATCTCTTCGTAAATTTTCCCTGCTTTTAAAAAGTTCCCCTGTTTTATGGCTTTTTTTGCCTGAGATGCTATATAAGATTTTTTAAAAAGAATGGAATAAAACGCATCTAAAAAAGATTTATCCTGAATGTTTAGAACTTTTACAATTTTCAGTATTTCATATACCAGTTTTAAGATCACTCCGACTATAACAACTATCAGAACGAGCTTCAGGATTGGATAGTCTCTAATGAGCTCTGTAACTTTATCCATTTTAAAAAATTATATCAAAGTGGTATTTAAAAAGCAATTTGAGCAGAGCCTGTCAAATTGACAAACTATGTTTATCTGATTATAATTTCTTGCAGAATTCCGGTCCCGAAAAGGATCAAAGGAGAATGTTCTGATCAAATGGAAGAGTATAAACCGGTAGAAAAAACAGTGTCTGCATTCCTCAATTTTTTTGGGAGTAATATCACATTAGACCGGAGTAAACTCACAAGAGAAATTTCTGAACAGGCAACGATTTCACTTTTTGTGATAATATCAATTCTTTTGAAAAGTGAGAGTCTCGGGCTTAATAATGATCTTGACCTGCAGGATTCTTCAGATCCGTTGTCTAATGAATTTGAAGATTGCTGCAGCTATATTAAAGCATACCTGAAGAATTTTAATACTCAGGTTTTCAAATTTTCAAGGACTGAAAAACAGACATTTATATTTATTATCGAGAATCTCGAAGATTATTTTAAAAATGTCAGGAATTACAGACTTAAAAAGGAAAAAGAATCATTCTTTGCAGATTTTACTTTCTGGTTTGATAATTTTTTCAAAGTCTTCGAACAAAAAATCTCAGGGACTCTGATTATCTCGGGTGAAAAGGATACACCGGGAGAGTGTGTTATGTTCAGTTTTGACGAACTGTCTATTCCCCTTACTCCGTTTGTGCAGTGCAGCGGGGGTAGTGTTCTTATCCTTGGAAGCATTGAGAAAAAGGGGCTGAGATATAGTGATTTGGCAAAAGAAAAAAGTCTAATTATAGCTGACAGGATCCTCCTTCACAGACTATATGTTTATCTGCTGAGAAATCTGGCTTTTGAACAGGCATTGAGACTCATTGGTTTAAAAGGTGATACATATCCCAAAGTATTAAAAAATGCTGAGATGGCAGTAATATCAGTTTCGGAAGAAAATTTTGCCGAGAGCAATAATTACATAAAAAACCTTCCGTCCCCTATAAACACTTATCCGATGTTCTTTCTAATCAGACTTGAAATTCTTGAAAATACAGGGAAGCATGAGGATCTTAAGCTTCAGGTTGACAAATTCATCCGGAAATATCCACGTTATTATCAGGGATTTAAAATTCGTGCAAGAATTTATGAAAAAGAGGGAAGATATAAAACTGCTATCGAAAATTATGAAAAAGCTTACAGTATTAATTATGACAGGGAACTTTCTGAGAAGATAAAAAAATTGAGATCAATTCTTAAAAAAGGCAGAGAAGTTTCAAAACAAGGGGCGGCCAGAGAGCTTTTTTTTGATATTTCTGAAAAGGTTACGCATGAACAGAACTTCTTATATCAGAGAGATCGTGAGCTAAGGCAGGCTATTGAAATTCTAATTTCTTCTTCCAGGAATAATCTCATGCTTGTAGGAGAAAGCGGTGTTGGGAAAAGTACCTTTTTAAAAATCCTCGCAGACAGAATTAACAGGGATGAAGTCCCTGCGGAACTGAAGGGTATAAGCTTAAAGGAGATAAATTTTGTATCACTTCTGATCGGAACAAAATACAGAGGCCAGTTTGAGGAAAAAGTAGTAAAAGTACTTGAAGAGTTTAAAAGTGAAAACAGCCTCCTTGTTCTCGAAGATATCCATTTGATGATATCTCCGGGAACTGCCAGAGGTACTTCACTTGATCTTGTAAATATACTTAAGCAGTTCCTCCGTGATGGTTCAATCAGGGTGATTGCTACATCCACTTATGATGAATACAAAAATTCCCTTGAAAAAGATCAATCTTTTTTATCTCATTTTCAACGTGTAAACGTGAAGGAAATGAGTAAAGAAGAGACGGAAATAATATTAAAAGAACATGCAAAGAAGAGCATACTTAACGATGATATTATTGTTCCGGATTCTATAATTGAGCTTATTATTGAAAACGGTACAAAAAATTTTTTCGGGAAAAAGCTCCCTGATTCTGCAATTATGATATTTGACCGTGTGATTTCGAAGGTTAAGTATAAGGGGATTAGAAAAAGTGAGCCGGTTTTTAAAGTGACTGAAGATGATATCGCCGAAGTTATTTCAGATCTGATGAATCTTCCCGAAGCAAAAGCTTCGGTCTCAATGAAGGAAAAATTATCGAATCTGGAGAAGAATATAAACAGAGAGATCATAGGTCAGAAAAAAGCGGTCAGCAGGCTGGTTTCCGGGATTATATCATCAAAGCTCGGGTTTGAAGTAAACAGCAGCCGCCCGGATGGTGTTTTCCTGTTTGTTGGGCCAACCGGTGTCGGAAAATCCGAAACAGCCCTTGTGCTTTCTGAATATTTACTGGGATCAAGGGAAAATGTTATAAGAATTGATATGTCTGAATATATGGAAAAATTTACATATTCAAGATTTGTCGGAGCCGCGCCCGGATATGTGGGATACAATGATGCCACTCAGCTTACGGATAAAGTCAGGAAAAATCCCTATTCGGTAATCCTTCTCGATGAAATTGAAAAAGCCGATTATCAACTCCTTAACATTTTTCTTCAGGTTTTTGATGCGGGGAGACTTACAGATGCACGGGGAAATGTGGTGGATTTCTCTCATGCAACAATTATTATGACCTCAAATATTGGAACTTCACTCTATTCCAGGCAATTGATGGGATATAATTCCAGTGAAAAGGGAGAACGGGTTAGCGATTATGAAATTGATAAATCAGTAAAAAAGTTTTTTTCACCGGAATTCATAAACAGGATTGATGATATAATAGTATTTGATACATTGGAACGGAAAGATATCGAAAAAATAATTGATTTGCAATTGTCTGACACAGTAAAAAAACTGTCGGCAGATGGTAAATCTTTGAATATACCAAAAAATGTAATAGAGAAACTTATAGATAAAGGTTACTCTGCACAGTACGGTGCGAGAAACATCGGACGTACTATAAAGAAGTCTATTCTTGAGAAGATTGCACATCTTTCTCTCCTCCCTGAATGGGAAACAATGCAAACCGTGGAATTTTATCTGAAGGGTGAAATTAATGCTAAATTTTCAGGTTCATCAGTAAAATTCAGTACTGTAAATTTTAAAAGTGTGATTGAAGAGGAGTCAGGAATGGACGGTGAAAACGGATGAAAAAAGTTCTTGTTATCGATGATGAAAAGAATATCCAGGTCTCCATTGCATCCGTTCTGGAAGATGAAGGATTCACTGTTTTTTTTGCTTCTTCAGGAGAGGAGGGGTACGAAAAGTTTGTAAATTTAAAACCGGATCTTATATTTCTCGATATTTGGCTTCCCGGAATAGATGGTCTTGAAACTCTTGACAAAATTTTGAAGATTGATCCGACACAGGTTGTTATAATGATCTCGGGCCACGGCAATATTTCTTCAGCTGTTCAGGCAGTGAAAGATGGTGCTTTTGATTTTCTCGAAAAGCCTCTGAGTCTTGATAAAGTGCTTCTTGCGGTAAGCAAAGGCAACGAGTATAAAAAAATTCTTGATGAGAATAAAATGCTGCGGGATATGGTCAGGGAGAAAGCAGACATTGAAGCGATGCAGAGAGAGATTGTTAAGGAGAATACCGGTGTTGAAGAGTATGACCTGGAGTCAAACAAATTTGTCAGACAACAAAAAACCGTCGAAAAAAGCAATGTTTTTTACGGCCTCGGTCTTCATTCAGGTGAGAGGACCGGCATGTCTATCAGCCCATTGCCTCCGGGAAAAGGGATCAGGTTTGAAAATATTTCCGAGAAGGGATATGTCCCGGCAAGGATTGAATTTCTTGATTCGACCAGCTATGCAACCTCTATTCAGAAGGATGGAATAATTGCCAGGACAATTGAGCATTTTCTTGCAACCCTGAATGCATTTGGAATTTCCAATTTACTGGTAAAAATAAATAAAGAGGTTCCGATTGATGATGGATCAGCAAGCAGATTCTGTGAATTCATAAGAGAGAGCGGAATAAAAGAACAGGAAGAATTTATCCCTGAAATTGTAATTGACGAAAGTATAATAGTGGGAAAAGAGGGAGAAAACGAAAAATACATAAAGATAGAACCTTTTGACAGGTTTTGCGTCAGGTATACAACGGTATATCCGGAACCGCTTGGCAGATCCAGCTATGAATTCTGTCTCGAAAGTCCTGAAGATTTTGAAAATGAGATTGCTCCTTCAAGAACATACGGTTTTGTAGAGGAGTTCAGAAAACTGGCAAAAATGGGGCTTGCGGAAGGCGGAAGGCTGAACAATTTTATTTTAATAGACAATGGCAAGATTCTTAATACTGAACTGAGATTTAAAGATGAACTTGCAAGACATAAAATTCTGGATATAATGGGGGATTTTTATCTTTTAGGCAGGCCGTTAAGAGGCAGAATTATTGCCCAGAAGACAGGTCATAGTGAAAATGGTGAACTGGTAAATCTCATCAAGGAAAAATATCTTCAAAAAAAGTATTCAATCCCTGTATGATAAGGATCCGGATGATATCTCTCCTGCAATGGGTTTTTTGAAATTTAGCTTTATTTTAGATGGATCATTATACTGACCCAGTAAAAACATTAATTTAGTAACTGCTGCTTCAAATGTCATATCACCGGAATTAAGTGCACCGGCATCGAGAAGTTTTTTCCCTGATTCATAAAGCAGGGGAGCAAGCACCCCCCTTTTTACTTCGCTCATTAGAATGACGGTTTTTTGGGAGTCAATCCATGAGAGAGCTTTGTTCAGAAATTTTGAATTGGATAATGGGAAAGTTCCGGCACCATATGCGATGATAACAACAGCCCTGAATTGAGGTCCGGGATTGAAATAATCCGGATTTATACCGGGAAAGATTTTGAGCACTGCAATTGAATTATCGAGATTTTCGAATATATGAAAGAGGCCATCCTGTTTTAGAATGTTTTTTTTGTAAATCTCTATATTAATGCCTGTCTTTGCTAAAAGTGGATAGTTTGGAGAGGAAAATGCATCAAAATGGTTTATATGATCTTTTGTCGTCCTGTTTCCACGCATGAGTTTATTGTTAAACATTACAGATACCTCGTTAATTCCTTTGGTAGCCAGCTCAATAGCATTTATGAGATTCGATCTGGCATCGCTCCTAATTTCACTCAGGGGTTTTTGGGCACCGGTCAGAATTACGGGAAAGGGAAGGTTCATTAGCATATAAGAGAGAGCAGATGCTGTGTATGCCATTGTGTCGGTTCCGTGAGATATCACTATCCCTGAATAACAGTCGGAACATTTTCTGATAATCGAAACTATCTTTTTTAAATATTCAGGCTTCATTTCCGAGCTGTCGATTAAAAAAGGGATCTCAACATCGATATCCGCGATTTCGTTTAGCTGGGGGATGAAGTTGTGGAGGCTTTCATGGAATATCTCAGGTTTTAAGACACCGCTCTCTATATCCCGGCTCATTCCTATCGTCCCCCCGGTATGTATTAGAAGTACTTTTTTTTTCACAGTTTCAACTTTTCTTTTCAAATGATTTTTTAAATATTTCTTCAGCTTTTTTCTTCTTTGCTTTTTCAAGCTCTTTTGCAGAAAGAAACCTCTCCTCGGTGTGCTCTTTTTTTTCTTTCTCTTTTTTTAGAAGATCGTCGAAAGAGTGCCGGGGATTGTCGCTTTTTTTATGCTGAATAACCTTCTTCTCCCCGACATCTATCCAGAGTGAAGATTTGCATTTAGGACATTGCACTTCGATTATTTTTTCCATGAATATATTTTAATCTATGAATTCATATAGTTCAATTATTTGATATTAATTGATTCTTCCAGCTTTGCCAGTCTCTTTTCCTGCTCCATTATCTTTTTTTTCAGGGAAGGTAGATTTCTTACTGCAATCTCCTCCCTGATTGCCTTCATATGCTCTTTTGCCGGGTAACCGGAAACAATTGTATTTTCCGGAACATTTTTTGTTACTCCGGCCTGACCTGCTACTGTTGCACCGTCTCCTACTCTGATATGCTGCCCGAATCCGGCCTGGCCGCCAATAGTTACTCTGTCACCTATGACTGTTGAACCTGAAATTCCCGCCATCGATACTATAATAGAATCCGAACCTATCCTCACATTATGGCCGATCTGGACAAGGTTATCTATTTTTGTTCCGTATTTGATAGTCGTGGATCCGGTTACAGCCCTGTCCACGCAGGTGTTCGCACCGATCTCCACGTCATCTTCGATAACTACATTGCCCGTCTGGGGGATCTTTTCCAGACCTTTTTGACCGGGAATAAATCCGAATCCGTCTCCTCCAAGGACTGATCCTGCATTGAGTATTACTCTGTTTCCGATGATTGTCTGATCCATCAGGGTTACATTCGGATATATAAGGCAATTATTCCCGATTGTGCTTCCTTTCATCACTACAACATTTGCGCCGATTCTCGTTCCCTTTCCTATCCTGACATTTTCTCCTATGTATGCAAAGGGAGCAACTGATACATCTTCCGCCAGCGTGGAAGAATCGTGTAAAAAGGCAAGATCGGAAATCCCGGATGCGATATCCGAATTTTTCCGTTTGTTAAAGAATTTAACTATCTTAATAAATGCTTCATAGGGATTTTTAACAATCAGTGCTATTTTACCTTCCGGCAGGTCAAACTCGGATGAAGTGATAATAGCTGCAGCATTCGTCATGCCGGCATAGCGAAGATATTTTTTGTTTGCAAGAAAGGTTATCTGGTCTGTTGCAGCACTCTCTATCGGTGCAATTCCGCTAATTTTAATTTTTTTCGGCAAATCAACGGTTTCAGCCCCCACCATTTCCGCAATTTTTTTTAATTCGATAGTCATCCTTTTCCTCCGTTATCCTGGATTTTATATTAAAAAGGGGTTTACTTCAACGAAGAGCAGAGATACTGTTATTTCATAAATTGCCTGAGATGATCAAGGAGTATTTTTCCGGTTCTGTTTTTACGATATTTTTTTAGTGCTCTTTTTTGTGATGCTAATATTTCCTCTTTGAATTTATTATTTATTTTAATTTCGTTGATAAGAGCGGCAATTCTCAGGAGATCCTTATTATTGACAAGAATTCCGCCTCCGTCCATCGTCTCTTTTACAGCACCTGCGTTAAAGGCAATAACAGGAATATTAAGGTAAAAACTCTCCGGTACCGGTGCACAGAACCCTTCATGTTCACTCATGTGAAGATAGATATCCGCCATCTTAAAATAGGAGATCAGTTCATCTTCGGGTATATGCCCCGGCATGTGGATGTTTTTTACTCCGAGATTTTCAATTAATTTTGTCAATGCCGAATAATATCTTTCGAAACCTCTGTTTTCGCCGATTATAAAAAGTCGCGATCCGGAGTTGAACTTCCTGTTGTAGATATGAAAAATTTTTATAATATCCTCTATTTTTTTATTTGGAATTATTCTGCCTACATATAAAATATTCGTTTTTCCATCCCTGAAAAGATCGTCAAGGATCGGCAGAGACCGGGAATCAAATTTTTCAAAATTCATGACGAGCGGGAGGACACCGGTTTTTTTAAAGCCCGATTCTTTCAGTTCCTCTTCATTATATAGCGAATCTCCGAGAGCGAGATCAACCTTGTCACTAAGACTTCTCAGTTCAATTCTGCCTTTGTAACAATCTTTTGACAGAACCCTGTGATAATCAAGGAAAAAATTGTGCGGGGTAATATTGTGATAAATTATTACTTTGTGGTCGGGAGCTCTCAGAAATTTCTTTGTTACTTTGGAGCCTATGGAAAAATGGTAAATTATGATATTGTCTTTCGCTGAATATTTGTCATATTCAAGATAGTTTATTATCTGATTTGAGTATTTTGGATGGTATGATAATGCAAAAATTTCAGATTTGAATCCATTTTCACGGAGATAATTTCTTATCTCCAGTGCCTCGTTACCTATCGCATCTCCATATGAATAGGATGTAAGAAACTGGTGGATTTCCATTATCTTCCGACTTTCTTTTCCAGTGCTCTTTCCCGGTCCTCGACAAACTCGAGCTTATCTTCGAGAACTTTTATCTTTGTTTTCAGAAGTTCTTCTTCAATTTTCAGTTTGGATAATTCTACAATGAGATTATTTGCAGTGTTATGAAGCAGTTTTATATATTCAACACCTGCAGCAAATTTGTGGATACTTTTTCTGTCCTCGTTTATTTCTGCCTTAATCTCATTTGTAAAAGGTCTGATCATGCTTCTTATAAACGGAGTAAGGGGCTTCCTGATAAGTTTGAAGATCTTTTTTAATAATCCTTTAATTCCTGATCCTCCGTCAGACTCCGGTTCTATAAATGCCGGGTAGTAGTTGTTCATTATCTTCTCATCGAAGAGATGCTGCTCATATACATTGGGGATTTCCAGAAAATCAGGGAGGGGTTGTAATTCCATATTTTCTATTTCTGCAATTTCCCGTTCTTTTAAAACACCAGAAGATTTTTTCTCTTCGATTTTTTTTTCTATATAATTCATGATCTCTGATACATCTATATTATCTCCTGCAGATATAAAAGATGTATCAGCTGACTTTTTTGAACTGCCCATATTGAACTCCTTGATGAAAGCACGCCTGGAGGGAGTCGAACCCCCAACCTTTCGATTCGTAGTCGAGTGCTCTATCCATTGAGCTACAGGCGCACTACATGACCGATTATATATTGAAAGTAGTGAACTTTCAAGAGCGGCTTTACTGGTATGAAAAGGATGTTTCTGCTACAATAAAATTAACGGTAATGTATTGGAACACAGTGTGAAAAAAAACAGCGCGAAGCTAATAGAGGGACCAATAGGAAAAAGTCTTGTTTCCCTGACCGGCCCCATGATAATCGGAATTGTCAGTATTATTGCATTCAATCTTATTGACACATTTTTTGTCGGGCAGCTTGGAATAAAAGAGCTTGCGGCAATGAGTTTTACTTTTCCTGTAGTTTTTGTGATCGGGAGTATTGCTCTCGGTCTTGGAGTTGGTGCATCTTCCGTTATTTCCAGGGCGATTGGAGAAGGTAATTCTCATAAGGTTCAAAGGTACACCACCGATGCATTGACATTAGCAATTCTCATTGTATTTGTTTTTGTTGTTACCGGACTTCTTACAATAACCCCGCTTTTCAGATTAATGGGTGCATCCGAAGAAATATTGGAATTGATAAAAAAATACATGACAATCTGGTACCCGGGAATGATGTTTGTGATAATACCGATGGTGGGAAATAGTGCCATCAGGGCAACAGGTGATACAAAAACACCCAGTCTTATAATGTTTATTTCGGCACTTGTGAATACTGTTTTGGATCCTCTGTTAATTTTCGGGATCGGTCCATTTCCTGCCTGGGGGCTTGAGGGTGCTGCTGCTGCAACGGTATTTGCCCGGGCTATATCGCTTTCAATTTCATTTTTTATTCTCTATAAACGGGAGAAGATGATCATTTTCAAACCTCCGGTTTTTCAGGAATGGTATGACTCCTGGAAGAAGATTTTGTATATTGGCCTTCCTGCTGCCGGAACAAACCTGATTATTCCGGTTTCAATGGGGATAATTACCAGATTTGTTTCCGGTTTCGGAGTTGAAGCGGTTGCTGCTCTTGGTGTTGCAACCAGAGTGGAATCTTTTTCTCTGACTGTGATAATGGCTCTAAGCTCTGTAATTATCCCTTTTGTGGGACAGAATTTTGGAGCTGGTAAAATAGACAGGATTAGGAAGGCTGTGCGGTTAAGCCAGAATTTTTCTTTCTTCTGGGGAATATTTCTTTTTCTGTTTTTTATCCTGTCCGGACGTTTTGTTGCCGGAATATTCAGCTCAAATCCGATTGTAATTAATGATATTATCCTTTACCTGATTACTGTTTCGGTTTCATACTCTTTTCTTGGGATTCTTATGGTAAGCGGTTCTTCTTTTAATGCACTGAATCGTCCCCTGCAATCTGCTTCACTGTCTATTTTAAGAATGTTTATCCTCTATATTCCGACAGCTTTCGTTCTATCGGGAATTTTTGGCCTTAAAGGTATATTTTATGCTGCAGCATTTGCCAATCTCTCATCTGGCATTCTGGCCTTTTTCTGGGTAAATTCATATGTAAAAAAGATGAATTAAATCTTTATATAATTGTGTTTATGGTCTTACACTTAGTTGGATTTTGAAGACGCCTATATCCTGGAGTGGATAAAATCTTGATTCCGGATCCCAGCTTTTCAACCAGTTCTTGTTATATACAAGATAAATCACGTTTCCGGGAGAAATTCTCCACTTGAACCTAATATTTGCACCGAGTTCTCTTGATTCATCGTCATACTGTATAAAAGTCATCAAACCTGTTTCCGGTTTCATAAAAAAGTCAGCCTTGAGCCTGTATAGGTTTGTTCTGTATTTCCCCTGGGGAAAATTCCCTTTGACAAGAATTGCGCCAAGCCCTACACTAATATTTCCGTTGTGTTTGAAAGATGTTCCGATATGCACTTCAGAAAGTTTTCCTGAGTAAAAATCACCGAATTTTATTTGAAAGTTGAATCCAACGGGTCTGTGCGATGCGGTATCGATCTGAAACCTGTATTGGGTGAAAGTATAACTTCCGGGTGTGAAAATTATATCATCGGAGAGATCAAAAGCTTCGTCTAAGACCTCTTTTTTCGGAATTATATTAAATTCAATGTGGTCTCCGCTCTCAGTCCGGAAGTTAAGAGGAGCTGTAAATATTTGGGATGACTGTAGATTGTTGTTAAGATCAAGGTATACATAGCTCCTCAACTCGAAGTAGAATTGCCTGACAAGATTACCGAGCATCCCTCCTGAAGGGCGTGGTTTGAAACTAATGTTATTCCTGAAAATTTTGACTCCGTTACGGGGAAGAAATGCAAGACCCGGCTCCATTGCATCACCGAAATAGTTGTATGAGAGGTTTACATCCCAGAGGTCATTTGGATAGTCGATGTTAATGCCATAACCGGAGTGGGAGCCCTCTTCAATTGTGTTTTCATTGTAAGCCCACCATGCGGATGCCGAAAAATTTTTCCTTTTCAAAAACTTTGAAGTAGAGTACTTAAAATCCAGCCCTATGAGGGAGTTCTTAGCATCCTCATCGGGATTTCCGTTAGTAAAAATTATCCCAATCTTGCTCTGCTCAAGTATGTTTTGAGATATCCTCCCTGCAAAGAAGTTTTTACCTCCGATAAATTCCGTCTCCTTTGTTCTCACATTCAACAGGCCTATATTTGTCTTCCCGATTTTCCCGTATACTTTCATTCCCCAGTTGATGGGTACCTGTTCTTCATCATCATATATTCCTATTGTCCTGCTGAAAAAGGGAATAAAAACCCGCCACAGGCCGGATCCGAAAGAGAATATTTCAGATCCCTCAAGGAAAAATGATCTCTTCTCGGGATAAAACAGAGAGAAGCGGGTAAGATTGATTTTTCTATCGTCAACTTCGGTTTCTGCAAAATCGGTATTATATGTGAATACTCCTACAAGATTGGGAGTGAAATTTTTGTACAGGTCAAATCCTCCTTCGATGTCCCAGTCTCTCTTTAAAGAATTTTCAAAATCTTTCGATGTGGAAATTATTGCATACGGTTTGAAAGTCAGCCCGAGTCCCTGCTTAATATTTTTTATCCCCGTGATCAGTGCCGCCTCATTTGGGTTGAAGAAAAATATATCTTTGCTGATCCCTTCCATCCTGTCTGTTTCAATCTTTCTGGCTATGTATCTTTCCACATTTAAACCCCATTCAGTCAATGCCGAATTAAAAGAGATTGTTTTGAAAGGAATCTTTATTTCCGCACTCCACCCGTCTTTGTCTATCCTGCATTCGGCATCCCAGATGCCGTCCCAGTTGGGGCTGAAATGTTCACCGAATGCGAGACCGTCTGTCTTCGCACCCTTCGGATTTACAACAAATACATATGCATTCCGCTTATCCTGAAAGGGGTCAATGAGAATTTTTACAATGTCATCACCTCTCGATCTCCATCCGAACTTATCTCTCTTCAGGGACTTTACCGATATTTTTTCCGGTTCTTTGGAGAAGCATTTTATTCCGAGATATAGAGCCGATTGAGTATAGAGGATTTTCAACTCGGTTTTTTCCGTAGGCTCTTCGCCCGTTTTTGGATCAACCTGTAAAAAATGTGAAAAAGGCTTTGCAAGATCCCAGCATTCATCCGTCAGCTTTCCATCGATTCCAGGGGCTTTTTCCGTCCGAACCGCTTTTAATTTCAACCCCTTTGAGAATAAGGGTATGGTTAGAATTGCAATAATAAGAAAGAATAGTAGTATTTTAATTTTGAAATGTATCATCAAAAGTTTTATAACATATCTGCTACGTAAAATTCCAGTTATAGTTCTATTTAAAGGCTGTAATTTAAAATTATACAGTGTTAGAATATTTTTCGGATTTTATTGTTTATTCAGTATCAAAGGAGGATCCAATGAAGAGGAAGCTTTTAATATTTCTGCTGATGTTATTGATTATTTTTATTTCAGGTTTCGAATCTTTTGCAAAGAAGAAGTTTTCAGTTGATGAGTTTGGTAAATTCATGGCAGTTTCGCTGAAGGAGTGGAAGGTTCCGGGAGCTGCTGTTGGTATTATAAATAAAGGATATATAATACTTGCAAAGGGGTACGGTTTTCGTAATGTTGAAAAAAAGCTTCCGGTTACTAGAAAGACTCTCTTTTCTATCGGTTCAACTACAAAGGCATTTACAAGTTTTCTCGTTGGTCAGCTGGTAGACGATGGTAAAATTGTATGGAACGGAAGAGTGAGATCATATCTTCCTGATTTTACCCTATACGACAACTATGCTTCAACGCATATGAAGGTAAAAGACCTCCTCATCCACAATTCAGGCCTTCCCAGGCATGATTTAGTCTGGTATGGTGCGGATTACTCAAGAAAGGAGTTGTATAACGGCTTGAAATATCTGAAAAACAGTGCCGATTTCAGGGAAACTTTTCAGTACCAGAATATGATGTATATGACTGCCGGATACCTTGTAGGTAAAATGAGAGGGTCTACCTGGGAACATGTGATAAAAAACAGGCTCTTTAAACCACTTGAGATGATAAGTACTAACCTGTCAATCGCAGAATCTTTAAAAAGTGATGATTTTTCAAAACCGTATGCAATAAAGAAAGGAAAGATAGTTGAAGTTCCCTTCTATAAAAAAGGCATAAAAGGGATTGCGCCGGCTGGAGCAATCAATTCGAATATAGATGACATGCTTAGCTGGTTGAAGCTGATCCTTGACGGCGGCAGGAGAGGAGGAAAGCAGTTTATCTCACCCGGTTCACTAAAAGTCATAACTACACCTCAAGTCATCGCCGGTGGAACTATCGCATATCTATTTAACAGGTTTAACGAATTCTCCTTCCCTACTTACGGAATGGGCTGGTTCATAAATCACTACAGGGGACACAATCTCATTCATCATGGCGGGAATATAGATGGATTTTCTGCCGTTGTTTCATTCATGCCTGATATTGAGAGCGGGGTAATAATTTTGACTAATAATAGCGGGAATTTTCTTACTTATTCCGCTACTCTCAGAGTCTATGACGGATTGATGGGAGAAAAACCTCTCCCATGGAACAAGAGGTTCCTGGAACTTTTCGAAGCCCGCAGAACTAATGCGAAAAAGAAAATGAGCAGAGAAGATAAATCGAAGGTTGCAGGTACAAAACCTTCGCATAGTCTAAAAGAGTATACGGGAAAATTCAACCACCCTGCTTATGGTGTAATATTATTGACTTCAGATAAAAATGGACTCAAATTTAAATACCATAAATTTTCGGGAAAGCTGAGCCATTATCATTACGACTATTTTAAGATTGAAGATACGATATTTAAAGGCTCAAAGCTCCACTTTTTAACGGATGATAAAGGGATTGTTGACAGAGTTCTGGTTCCTCTTGAGCCCACACTGGATGATATTGTATTTAAGAGAATGATTCCCGATAGGCTGAATAAAAAGAGTTACCTGGAAAAATTTTCGGGAAACTATTTATTCACTGCAGGGCAGTTAAAGGCAAAAATATTCTTTCGTGGTGATGATAAGCTATTCCTCCAGGCAACGGGACAGCCTGAATTTCAGTTAAAACCTTTTAAAAAGAATTTTTTCAGCCTTAAAGGACTCAAGGGATTCACGGTTGAATTCTTAACAGGTCCGGACGGGAAAGCAACCGGATTTATTTCACACCAGCCGAACGGAGATTTCAAAGCAAAGAGGATTTAACTATCATTATATTTGTGTCTTAAATGTTTTTATAGCGAAATGTTTGAAAATGACTTTAGAAATTTAGCTGAAAACTGATGTTTGCGTATTCATATTAATGTTGAAAATATATTTCAGGTTCTATAAAATGCTTTGAGTCTGCCGGCTGAAGGAAAAATTTGAATAGTATAAACGAGAGTCCAAAACGATTCGGAACAATTGACGGCGTCTTTACCCCCACGATCCTCACTATCATCGGGGTAATAATGTACCTGCGTCTCGGCTGGGTCGTGGGAAATACCGGATTCCTCGGAGCTCTTATCATAATTCTCCTTGCACATGTTGCAACTGTGACTACAGGCCTTGCAATGTCCTCAATGACAACAAATGTCAAGATCGGAGACGGGGGATTCTATTCTCTGATATCGAGGTCACTCGGCCTGGAGGTGGGAGGTGCGATCGGGATATCTCTCTACATTTCACAAGCACTGTCTGTTGCTCTCTATATAGTCGGTTTTACCGAAGTGTGGCTGTCAATCTTTCCCAAACATAACCCCCACCTCGTATCCTCGGTTGTTCTGGCCGCTATTCTTATCCTCTCCCTGATCAGTGCAAAAGCAGTAATGAAGTTCCAGTATGTCATAATGTTTGCGATAGTTCTGTCTCTCTTTTCATTTTTCATGGGAAAGGGCGGTGAGTATGAACTGGTTCTCTGGAATTCAGGAGGAGAAGCATCATTCTGGGTGGTCTTTGCAGTATTTTTCCCTGCAGTAACGGGAATAAGTGCCGGAGCGGCAATGTCAGGAGAGTTGAAAAACCCGAAGAGAAATATCCCTCTGGGAATGCTTTCTGCAATTGGGATTGGTCTTTTGATATATATTGCCGTCGCATTCTGGCTCAACATACATGCGACACCGGAGGCATTAATAAAGGATAACCTGATAATGAGAGACCTTGCTTTATGGAAGTGGGCAATCATAGCGGGAATAATGGGAGCAACGCTCTCCTCTGCATTGGGCAGCATTCTTGGTGCTCCCAGGATTCTTTCGGCACTCGGTCAGGACAGAGTGATCCCACTGGCATCGCTCTGGTCAAAGAGAAGCCGGAGCGGGGAACCTAGATATTCACTTCTATTGACTGCAATAATTGTTGAGATGAGCATTATTCTCGGTGATCTCAACTCTATTGCTCCGCTTCTGACAATGTTTTTTTTGATTACCTACGGGATGATAAACATCGCTGTATTTATAGAAAAAGCCGTAGGGATAACATCATTCAGGCCGAGTTTCAGGATCCCGAAATCAATCTCATTTATTGGTGGTATCTGGTGTTTTGTAATAATGTTTCTGATAGACCCGATCTTTGCGCTTGTCTCTTTTTTCATTATTGCTCTTTTCTATATGATTCAGGTGAAGAGAGAACTCCAGGCGCCATGGGGTGATATAAGGAGTGCTCTTTTCAACTCAATTTCGGAGTGGGCAGCAAAGACTTCTTCCAAAATGCCTCAAACCGCAAAAAACTGGAAACCAAATCTCATGATCCCGGTGGAAGACCCCAAAAATTGGGACCACTTAATAGATTTTATAAATGATCTGGCTTTCCCAAAAGGGACAGTAAGATTTTTCTCGGTTATTGCTCATTCAGACCAGATCGGTAAACGAACGAGAAGCATTGCGGATTTTTTCTTTAACCGGGGAGAAAAAATATACATGCCGGGAAATCCGGAGAGGAGGAAATCCCTTGAAAATCAGATGAAAGATTTAACTGAACCGGTAAGAAAAATGGGCATTTTTTCAACCTCAATGGTAATTGAAGCGCCTGGATTTCTTGACGGTCTCCATATAATAACCCAGGTGATGAAGGGGATGTTTTTTCCCCCGAACATAATGTTTCTTACAATGAGTGATGACAGAAGCAAAGATAAGAGGCTCGAACAGCTTATAGCCATTTCAATCGAAGAACATCTGGGTCTGCTTGTGATGGGAGCCAACAGAAGTAACACTGTTTTGAAGAAGAGGAAGGTTAATCTATGGCTGCGGGATAAAAGCCCGAATCAAAATTTGGCAGCACTAATTACAATTGAACTAAACCGGTCATGGGGGAAATTGAAACTTGTCCGGGTAACGCCAAGTGAAAAGAGGCTTGAGTTTGAGAAAGAGGATCTGAGGCGGATCAAGGACGAAGCAAGACTCCCTTCCGGGATGGAGCTTGAAGTTATTGTCGGAGATTTTTTCGAAACATTGAAAGATCCAAAACTTGCTGCTGATCTGAATATTTTCGGGATCTCGGGGAAAATGAATATAGAAGTCATGCACAGGATCGTTGATGAGACCGGATCATCATGTATCTTTGCCAAGGATTCCGGAGTTGAAGATTATCTTGTTTGATCAGAAAATAATAACAAGTGCAGCGATCACTGCTGCTATTGAAAAGAAGAGTAAGAACAGTTTTTTTTTGCTCCAGGGCCGCTGACCATATATTTTTCCGGTCGAACCGTTTATCATAAAATTGTAGTTTTTCTTTTTGAACCTGAAAGAACTGATCCATACAGGGAACAAAACATGTTTGAAAGATATCCCGTCGTATGTTGTCCTTACGGAATTAATCTTTTGATGATCACCGCCTATATCAGATTTTATAAAGGCTTTTATCTTCTCCCCGACAGTTTGCACGGCTTTTGAAAAACCATCTGTAACACCGATTGAATAACATTCTGAGATAAAACCGCTAACATAATCATCATCATATTCCCGTGCTTTATCCAACTTCCAGTTCCCAATCGACTTGAGATGATTTTTGGGAACCGTATCGGTTGCAGATATAAGTATATCCCTGAAATCTCTGGAAATAACTCCTGAAGATGGCGCCCAGTTTGTAACCGTAATAGAATTTGTCTTCGTGACTTCCTTTCCGTTTTCATAAGTTGTGTATGATTCGTTCTCTTTGTGATCATCACCCCGCTCTCCGTTATAATATGATATCGAGCTCATCCCGAAAATCCAGTAGGGGAGATAGATTCCTTTTAATCTACTTTCCATAAAAAGCCTGTCTTTGAGTTCCGCCGGTGCAAACCATAACTTTTTTACCCATTTACTAAATATTTCTTTTGCTTTTCCCGAATCAATTTTAAACGGGATCACGGATTTAGGTTTTATCCTTCTTGTTGAGCCGCCTTCAACTATAACCGGACTTGCACAGAATGGACATTCGGTCGATGAGATGTTTCCAGCAACATCAAAAATAGAGCTGCAGGTATTGCACTTTGCCGTATAACTTTCAATAAACTCCTCTTTTTTTTCAAGTTCTTCGAGAATTTTTCTATAATCACTACCGGTGCTTTTGTCTGTACCTCTGTCTATTCTGTTTAAAGTCCCGCAGAAGCTGCATTCGAGTGAGTCTTCACCGGGAGAAAATTTCAGGTCTGCACCGCAATTTGTACATTTAGGCTGGATAGTTTTTATTTCAGAAATTTTTCCCTCCAAATATTGAACAGGATCAATGACCAGAGCCTGTGGGCATGATTCTGCCTGTTATTAAGATGTTCATTTATCATCTTTTCCACATACTTATAATTGAAAAAATCTCCCTCTTTTACTCTCTTTTCAGAAAGGTATTCCAGCATGAGATCTTTTAAATCTTTTTTCAGCCAGTTTTTAATGGGTATGGAAAATCCTTCTTTACGTCTGTCTATAATTGAGTCGGGCAGGATCCCTCTCATCGCTTCCTTGAAAAAGTATTTTGTAGTCTTCCCTTTTAATTTTAAACCGGGTGGAAGTGAAAATGCGAACTCAACCATTTTATGATCAAGGAGAGGAACTCTTGCTTCAAGTGAAGTTGCCATACTCATTCTGTCCACTTTAACAAGTATATTATCAACGAGATATGTTTTCAAATCGAGATAAAGATCTCTGTTTATTCCTTTAAAATTCTCAGAAAGATTAAAATATTCCGAAATTGGATCCCTGGAGAAAAGTTCTGAGTTATACTCCTCTTTTAACATCCTGTCAGAATACAGATTTGATTTCTGAAGATCAGAGAGGAATATCATCCACCTGAAATGCCTGTTCCTATAGTCATTTTCAAGACCTTCGCTGAATCTTTTTATCCTGTTTACAAAGCCTTTCTTTAGTTCTGACGGAGGGAAGAGCCATGTCATTCTTGAGAGAGCTTTATGCATCATCCTTAGAGGAAATTTATCAATCAACCCTGCAATTTTTTGAGCAATATAATGTTCATATCCACCGAATATTTCATCACCACCGTCTCCCGATAAAACAACAGTCACCTTTTCCCTTGCAGTTTTTGAGACAAGGTAAGTTGGAAAATTAGAAAAATCTCCAAGCGGTTCATCCAGAAAATCAGAAAGAAACAATACCAGCTTCTCAATATCCGGAGAAAGGTTTTTTGTATAGTGATCCGTACCGAACTTCTTTGAGATCACTTCGGAATATTGAAGTTCACTGTACGATTTTTCCTCAAAACCGATGGAGAATGTTTTAATCGGATCTTTCGATAGCTTTGACATCACAGAGACAATTGAACTTGAATCGATCCCGCCGGAAAGAAATGCGCCTAGAGGTACATCGGATATCATTCTCATTTTAACAGACTCTTCGAGAAGTGAATGGAAAACCTCTTTCTGTTCAGAAATAGTTTTCGGAATATCTCTTTTTTTCACTTCCCAGTACTTAGATGTTTTAATGCGGTTGTTCTCGTAAACCAGGACATGTCCCGGGCGGAGTTTTTTTATGCCTCTGAAAATGGAAAACGGTGCCGGAATATACTCAAGTGTAAGAAAAAAATCAAGAGCATCCCTGCTGACCTCGCGCTTAATATCCGGATATTCCAGGATTGCTTTGATCTCGGAACCGAACACTAAACATTCCTTCCCCGGTAAAAAAGTATAGTAAAGAGGCTTTATACCGGTATGATCCCTGGCTAGAATTAACCTCTCTTTTCTACTGTCATATATCCCTATAGCAAACATTCCTCTCAACCTGGTGACAAAGTCCGTCCCGAATTCTTCGTAGAGATTTACAATGACTTCGGTATCTGTCTGAGTCCTGAATTTATACCCCATTGAAATGAGATCTTTTCTCAGTTCTGCAAAATTATAGACCTCTCCGTTATAGGTGATATGGCATTTTCCTGAATATGAAGATAGAGGTTGATGACCAGTCTTTAGATCAATTATACTTAATCTCCTTGCTGCAAGGCCGGCTTTTCCGTTAAAAAAGAAACCTTCGTCATCCGGACCGCGGTGGGTGATCCGGTCATTCATTTTTTTAAGGACAGACTTATCCGCAAGTTTTCTATTCTGGTAGAACCCGGTAATCCCGCACATTCAGTATTCAACTCCGATGTGGATCTTAACACCCAGTGTACGCCTGTCAGGGTCATTCCTGCTGTCAAGGTATGGAGTATATGATTTATCACTCTTAATTTTAAGATAGTAGACATACCTTCCGCTCATTCTTAATCCTCTTATGTTTTTTACTATCTTTAGAGAGGTTTCTTCCGGTCTGAGAAATATCTTTTTTTCGATGTCCTCAATTTTTATACTTGCGCTGTTATTGACAGCACCGTTCAGTACCATGAACCGGAAATTTTTCACTTTTTTCTCAGTTGCAAGAAAAAGTTCCAGTTGTTTGTCTCCGTAAGTCCAGAATGAATTCATGTTTATCGGGTGGTAGTTATCATTTAAAAAATAGACCCAATATCTGTTTTTCCCGTCATGGATAACCCGTCCGAAAGCCCTGGGATTCTCATTTGTTGGCAGCTTGTCATATTGGGTTTTTTCGGGGGGGAACAGATTTGAAGGAAATGACATCCCGGCATAACGTGAATATGCGGAGTGATAGTTCATATCCATATATATTCCGGATAAAAAAATTAAGGCGGCAATTGCAGGAACATGCAGAAATCTGATTTTTCTATTCTTAAATCCGAGGAAGAACAGGAGTGGATAAACGGTCATGAAATACCTGTTCCCTACCGATCCGCTGCCGCCAAAATAGTTTACCGGATCCAAAAAAAGGATATAAACAAGAATCCCGGTTATGATAGCGGCAAATATAAAATGATCTTCTTTCTCCCTTTTTTGAAAAAAATAGAAAAAGAGGATGAATACTCCCGGGAAGAAATAGATCAGCATCCCGGTGAACCTGCCGAAAAAATAGTAGAATAAATTCAAAATTGCAACTTCAGGAGTCAGAAAGAATCTCTTTTTATAATTATCAATACTCATTTTGAAACCGTTCTCAAATGTATATTCAGGTTTCTCATATGGGAATTTAGCATGAAAGCTTCTGCGTTCTCCTCCCATGGGATTGAATTCTCCTGTCTGGGAATAGTAGAAGAAGAGCAGTGCAGAGCATACTGTTGCGGCTATTAATGTGTAAATAGCAAACCGCTTCCATTCTCTCCTGTAAAGAAGCAGCAGAAACAGTATTGCAGCCGGGAAGATTATCGTCGGTTTTGAAAATATACCTAAGCTGAAAAAGAGCGGAGACAGATAAATTAACCTTCTGTTTTTAAAGGGATAAAAGAAGAAAAAGAGACCGCAAAAGACCATGAAAAAATTAAAAAGATCTGCAGTCATCCACCATATGTATACCGGAATTACTGTTGCAAGAATAAAAATTATTGAAAAAAGGAGTGACTTTAAATTATCATGATATTTTTTTAGAAACAGGTAACCCATAAGAAGTGAGAAAAATATCATTAATGAGTTTAAAATTAAAAATCCTCTGACCCCGAATATCCGGAAAAATGGTGCGGCAATCAGTGGGTAGGAAAAAAATTTTGCAAAAGTCAGTTTACCGTCTTTTGATTTTTTCAGATATACAGCTTCGGGGCCCGTTTGAAATAGTTTTTTGATCCGAACGAGATCCTCTCTTGTATATTCAATGTCAAAATCATAAGCAATACTTTGGGTTAGTGAAAAATAGCTTGATTCATCGGAAAAGAATCCACCCCTCTGTCTGACCGGGATGTCTGTTGATGCCGAAAAGAAGATTATGAAGATAAAGAATAGAGAAAAAAAGTATTTAACTGCTTTGTTAATTCCTGCCAAATTGAAAGATATGTCCTGAGTTTTTAAAAACTGTTAACTGCTTTGTTTTCGTCCTCAAATGTTTCAAATACCGTTATTAATTTGGTAACAGATAGAAGGTCCTTAACCTTATTTGTGAGGTTAACGATCTTTACCACACCTCCTTTGCTTTTTACGGAAGTATAGGATCTGACCACTTCCCCCAGTCCGGTAGAATCAAGGTAGGGGACCTGTTCAAAGTTAAGTAGGAGTTTGTCCTCTTTACTATCTACAGCACTATTTATCGCTTCCCTAAGTTCTGCAACTCCATCACCGATAAGGATCTTTCCTTTGATATCAAATATTGTAACCTCACCGTTTTTTCTTTTTTCTATCTTCATTTTATCTCCTGTTTCTTTGATTTATAGCATATTAAAATTCAATTTTCAATGTTAAAACTTTTAAATTCAGGACTTGTTTAATGAAACTGTGAAGGTGATTTGTCTTTTATTCCTTTCATCTTTTCCTCTGCCTTCTTCTTAAGTTTCTCCAAAAGTTCACTGGATATAATTATTGAGATTGAAAGAGTGTCGGCAGCAGCTGTTATCTCTATATTTTTCACGAGTTCTGCGACTTCGGGACCGAATGCAGATCCTAATCCCATTAGCCCTTCAATAGTGCTTTTCAGCTGCTTGTTTCCCTCTTCATTTTTCGAGACGAGCACAATATTAGAGGACCAGTCCATCCCTGTGTAATCTATATTCCCGTAGACTGCTTCGGCCTTTGTAAAATCGATTTTAAACATTCCTGCATCCTTTTTGACCCGCTGTTTTTCAGGAATAAGGAATAGGAATGAGGCCATTGGGTTTCCCTTCATCCTTTTAAATAAACTGGTGATCTTTGCGTTGGACTCTGCTGATTTTCCCTCTCCATTTGAGAGCTTAATCACCTTTCTGACTCCCGGAATAGATCCGAAAGTGATCTTGTTACCGGATATCATACTGAACCCGACTTTTTTCCCCTTCATCTCTTCAAATGTGAACAGGCTTTTACCAAGATAGGTCTCTTCCTTTAAATCTTCGATTTTTTCCTTCATGATATTCAGCAGTTTTCCCTTGTCATATCTCAGGTTTGCTATTACTGAAAAATCAGGTTTATCGGGATTTATGCTTCCAAAAACCGCAAAGACTATTGAGTTAAGGTCTTTTTTGGGATTAATTCCTGTTTTTTCAACAAAATCAGCATAATCTTTAAATTGCTTTTTTTTGTTTAAAGTATCTTTTTTTACAAAATCTTCTTTTATCTTTTCAAAAATCGGAAGTGATGACAATTTTTTTATATTTAAAGTAAAAAATCCCGATGTATCTGCCGGGATCATTCTCAGAAACGAATAATCCGGTGATTCGCTCGGGAGAGATGTTTCATCCCCGCACCCGGAGGTAAATATTAAAAATGCCCCGAGAATTAAAATCAAAATTTGTCCAAATTTATTTTTCATGCTGCCTCCTGAGAATTTATTGACGGCTCCGAAATTATTCTAACATATCTCCGTAAATTCCAAAATATTTAGCTCCGCGGAACTATCTCTTCACATTTATCTTTACGAATATATATATAAATAGTTTTTATAGGAAACTCAGCTGTCTCTCTTTTTCATGCTTAGCAATCTCCGTTTTTCCAGTACTTTCAGGACTGACGAAAAGCTCTCTCTTTTTTTCCACAGGAGTAGAAGCAGGTGGAAGAAGAGGTCAGCAGATTCTTCAACGAAACGTTCACGGTTCCCATGCCGGACAGATTCAATTACCACTTCAGTAGCCTCCTCTCCGATCTTTCTTGAAATATTTTCGATTTTTCCCAAAAGCAGTCTGCTGCAATATGAATTTTCAACCGGCCTGTCCCTTCGTTCCCGGATAATATCCTCAAGTTCATTTAAGAAAGCTTTTTTGTTTGGCATCCCGAAGCATGTGTCCTCTCCTGTGTGGCAAACAACGCCTGCGGGATTAACAAAAACAAGAATCGTATCATTGTCGCAATCGGGTAATATCTCTATAACGTTCAGGAAATTTCCGGACTCTTCTCCTTTTGTCCATAATCTTGCTCTTTTTCTGGAATAAAATGTGACTCTGCCTATCTTAATAGTCTTTTGAAGTGCTTCCTTGTTCATATACCCGAGCATGAGCACAATTCCCGTGTTTTTGTCCTGGATTATTGCCGGAATCAGACTATGCCTGCTAAAATCGATGTTTTTTAGAATATCACTCATACTGTCCTCCTTACGGGGATTGATCTTTTGTGTAAGTAATCCTTGATTTGATCTATCCTCAGTTTGTCAAAGTGAAATATATTTGCAGCAAGTGCTGCATCGGCTCCGCTCTCACTGAATATTTCAAAAAAATCCTCCTCTCTTCCTCCACCTCCCGAAGCGATTACCGGACAATTTACAGCATTTGTTACTGCTTTGATCAAAGACTTGTCAAATCCGCTGCAGGTTCCGTCCCTGTTCATAGATGTAATGAGAAGTTCACCTGCACCACGGGTTGAGGCTTCAATGGCCCATTCAACCGCTTCCCGGTCTGTTTGAGTTTTTCCGCCATTGATATGGACTATCCACCTCTCTTTTATCTTATTAATATCGATTGCAACTACCACGCACTGAGATCCGAATTCCGCAGCAAGCTTTGTTATAAGGAGAGGATTAATAACAGCCGCCGAATTTACAGAGATTTTATCTGCGCCCGATTCAAGAAGAAATTTTACATCTTCGATATTTTTGATCCCTCCCCCTACAGTAAACGGGATATTAATTTTTTCAGCTATACTGCTGACCAACTCTCCCTCTGCTTTTCCATCTCTCATTGTCGCTTTGATGTCGAGAAATACAAGTTCATCCGCACCCTCTCTGCAATATTTTAAACCGAGTTTGACCGGATCTCCCGAATCGGTAAGGTTTCTGAAATTTACTCCTTTTACAACTCTGCCATCCATTATATCAAGGCAGGGAATTATCCTTTTTGTCAACATAATGCTTCTCCATTTTGAAATGCAACAATATCCTCTGCACTTATTTTCCCCTCATATATGCTCTTTCCGACAATTACTCCCCAAACTCCCAGTCCGGCTAATTTTTTTATCTCTTCAAAACCTGTAACACCGCCGCTTGCAATGAGTTTTATTTCAGGATTTTTTATAAGTATATCTGCATAAAGATCGGTGGAAGAACCCCTCATCATTCCGTCTTTTGCCGTATCGGTACAAATAAATGTAGTAACTCCCGCTCTGCTCAAATACCCAACAAAAGAGTGAATGTCCCATTCTGATATTTTTCTCCATCCGTTAAAAGCAATCCTGCCCTCTTTTACATCTGCCGCAATTCTCAATTTATCCGGGCCGAATTTAAATAAACATTTTTCGAATTCCTTCCTGTTTTTTAAAACCATCCCTGTTACGGTAACTCCTGAAACTCCGCTGTCAATATAATCCTGTATTCTGCTCATGGTGTTAATACCTCCTCCCACATAGACTGACATTTTTGTTTTTCTGCAAATCTCTTTTATAATTTTATGGTTTTTTAACCGTTCACCTCCTGCACCGTTTAAGTCAACAATATGAAGATCCCGGATTCCTGCCTGGTCGAATTCAATGGCATTTTTGAGAGGAGACCCCGGATAGATTTTCGCGGTCTCAAACTTACCCTGCCTGAGGCGGACACAATTTCCATTCAGTATATCCATAGCTGCAATGACCCTGATCTTTTTTTTAAACATGATTTTCTCCTTCAAAAATATTATTGGAGAAAAAATTCTGAAGAATTTTTTCACCATTTTTTCCGCTCTTTTCCGGATGAAACTGAACACCGTAAAAATTTCTTTTCCTGACGGCAGATGCAAACTCTTTCCCGTAATTACTTAATGCGATTGAATGCAATGAATTTTTTGCATAGTAACTATGAACAAAATAGAAGGCGCTGTTTTCCCCGATTTCATTGAAAAGAGAATCCTTGAGAGAATAAACAGTATTCCAACCCGTATGAGGAATTTTATTGCCGGAGGGAAATTTTTTTATACTTCCTTCCATTATACCTATTCCCGGAACTCCGCCTTCTTCCATGTGTTCAAACATGATCTGCATGCCGAGACAGATTCCCAGAACCGGAACTTTTAAATTTTTTATAGCAGTATCCAGCTTTTTCTCACGGATATACCGGAGGGCGGACCCGGCTTCCCCAACGCCTGGAATTATGACTCTGTCTGCTTCCATCATTTTGCCTGCTGAATCCGTCACTATTGCATTTATGCCGATTCGCTTAAGAGCAAAAAAAACCGATTTGATATTTCCCGAATTATATCTGAGTAGTACTGTTTTCACCTGAGCACCCCCTTAGTAGAAGGTACATTCCCTCCGTGTTGTCTGATTGCAACTGCATTTTTAAATGATTTGCCGAATGCTTTAAAAATCGCTTCTATTTTGTGATGCTCGTTTAAACCATCTGCTCTTATATAGATTGTTGATCCTGAAGAGCAGGCGAATGAGTAAAAGAAATGCCTGATCATTTCGGTAGGGATATCCCCAATTCTCTCTCTAATGAATTTAACATTCCAGTTCAGATATGATCTCCCGGAGAGATCGATTGCAAATTCAGCAATTGAATCATCCATTGGAAGCATGAATCCGTATCGGCCGATTCCCTTTTTGTTACCGAGAGCCTGCCGGACTGCTTCTCCGAGGACTATTGCAGAATCTTCAATAAGATGATGCGGGCCGGTTTTCAAATCTCCTCTTGCAGAGAGAGTAAGGTTAATATCTGAATGAAAAACGAATTGTTCAATCATATGGTCGAAGAATCCGAGACCCGTTGATATTTCTGCCCTGCTGTTCCCGTCAAGATTTATTTTACATTTTATAGAAGTCTCGGATGTATCTCTTTTCAGCTCTCCTGTTCTGGTTTTTCCCATGGTAAGATAGCCGCAGATTTTATTCCATGAATCAGCTATCAGCGGACAATTGAAGGTTTTTGATACATCTGCCTCCAGTTTTCTATTTTCTTTTTTTTCTGTTGATCACAGGATCGCTCTGCGGATGGTT
>CAZNLS010000003.1:6975-55947 GCA_964573895.1 uncultured Clostridia bacterium | reverse complement strand
GGGATTGAGATTGTTGTGAGTGCAATGGCACTCGGAGTCCTATATATATTCTTTATAAAAAACCCAAAAAACAAGATGATGAAGTAAATATAAAATTTTCGTTCTTTTTTCCCTTCCCAGCCAATCCAGCCAATCCCTTTTTTCTGGAGTACGAATCCCGATGATAAAGCAGTATATGCCACAACAGCCATTAGAATTGCAAAATATACTTTCACTTTTATTTTCCTGTTTTAGCGATTATATATAAAAACACTGTTCTGTTACAGTAATTTAACTGTTTAAATAAGTTTTTTTCTCTGTTACAATATTTAAATGGAGGTGGTTCATGCTTTCCGAAGTAGACCCATCGTGTATTGCATGTGGAAGTAAAGAACTCTGTTTTGGTTATCTCAGCGGAGGAGTAAATATTTTTGTCCCGAGTAATGTGTTTACTGTTTATGGATTTAAAACAAGGTCATTTGTCTGCCTTAATTGCGGATTCATCACTCAATATATACCGAAAGCAAAAGTTCAAAAACTCAAGCAGAAAATGGGAGAATAACTGTAAAATTAAACATTTGTATCTACTCCATTTTATTGACACGAACGGCAACTTATGTTAAATTACTCCCGTTATGCGGGCCGTTAGCTCAGTTGGCAGAGCACCGCCCTTTTAAGGCGGGTGTCGCTGGTTCGAGCCCAGCACGGCTCACATTTTTCACAATTTTGGCCCGTTCGTCTATCGGTTAGGACACAGGGTTTTCAACCCTGCAAGAGGGGTTCGATTCCCCTACGGGCTATTTTACCAATTAACCCACCCTGATTTGAAATTAATGACTTCAATGATATAATTTTTGTCTGATATTTTTTCTACAAGGAGATGAAATGAGACAAAAAATTGCATTAACATTATTTTTACTTCTTTGTGTGTTATTGTCGGGAAATAATCTGAACGCCAATAACAAAGTCAAATATAAGAAGTATAAAAAAGACAAAGTTCTAAAAGCTATTGCAAACAAAAGAAATGATATTAAAAAAGAGAAAAAGAAGATTACAGAGGAGATAATTAAAAAGAATTCCGCTTTGAAAAAAGCTGATAGAGAAAACAGAAAGATCATTTCAACGGATATGAATGGAGTCTTTCCCCCGAAATCAGTTTCTGCTTTTAAAAAACTTTTCCACTTTCCTCCCGTTGCTCAATATTACACAAGCACATGCTGGAGTTTCTCAACAACTTCATATTTTGAATCGGAGATCTATCGTCTAACAGGTAAAAAAATCAAACTATCGGAAATGTGGACAGTCTATTATGAACTTCTGGAAAAATCCGCAAGATATTTAAAAGAGAGAGGATACTCTCTGGTAGCCGGAGGAGGAGAATCTAACGGACTCATAAGGATTTGGAAAAAATATGGAATAGTACCGGCTGAAATCTATAACGGGTTTGTAGTAAAGAATAAAAAATATGACCATATTCCTTTGATGAGAGAATTAAGATCATATCTTGATTATGTGAAGAAGAACAATTTGTGGGATATTGGAAACAACTTATCTCATATAAGAATTATTCTCGACAAATATATGGGGAAACCGCCGGTTGAGTTCTCATTCCAGGGGAAAAAATATACTCCTTTAAGCTTCCTGAACAATTACACCGGGTTGAGAATGGGCGATTACTATTCAATAATGTCAACGAAGTATTATCCGTTTTACACCAGACAGGAATTTAAAGTCCCGGATAATTGGTGGCACAATAAAGAATATATAAACCTGCCGCTATACAAATGGTACGGTATTATTAAAAATTCAATTAAACAAGGATATACTATCTGCATTGGCGGGGATGTATCAGAACCCGGGAAACTGGGTGAGAAAGACATAGCCTTTATTCCTGATTTCGATATACCTGAAAAATATATAAATCAGGACTCAAGGGAGTACCGGATCTATAACAAGACAACCGATGATGATCACGGAATACATCTTGTTGGTTATAAAAGATATAAAGGAAAAGACTGGTTTCTCATCAAAGACTCAGGACGTTCCGGAAGATACGGGAAGTTCGAGGGATACTATTTTTTCCGTGAAGATTTTGTAAAACTGAAAATGTTAACCTATACAATTCATAAGGATATGCTTAAAGGAGTTTTAAAAAGACTAAAATGATCTCTCTGAACAGCTGGTTATGAGAAAGAGCCTGCAAATAATTTCCAATTCGGTTTTTATTGCAATTCCCATATCGACAATAATATCCGTAGTTTTATTGCCGTTCGGAAAAATTATTTCAAACAGATATTTGGAAGCGGGGTATTTTAATACCATCATTAAAATGTTCTTTGATAAATTTTTGATTATATTGCTCCCGGCAATAATCATCTTCCTGTTTTTAATGATATTTTTCCCTAAGATTCACAAAAAAAATCATAAGAAACTCAAATTTATATCTGTGATATTGATAATTCTGACTTTTTCTCTTTTTATTATTAAAACACTAAAAAAAATGGAAAAGAGACCTAATGTCCTTGTTATAGTTATCGATACCCTGAGAGACGATCACACATCATTCGAAAGTCCTTCAAAAGAAACCACAGAAAAGATCAGAAACGTTCTTGGAAATAAACAGATATATTTTCGCAGTGCTCATTCCAACTCGCCCTGGACTTTGCCATCAATATCATCACTCATCACATCCAGATATCCATCTTCACTCGGAATTAGAAACCTCGTGTCCAAAATTGCCGACAGGGAGTTTACTATTGCAGAAAAATTGAAGGAAGAGGGATACCTTACCCACGCAATTGTCAGTCATATACTCTTAAAGAAAGTTTACGGCTTTTCACAGGGATTCGATATTTTTAACGAAGAAAATATAGCCAAAAAATTCGGCAACCACTATTCGATAAGCTCACCGGGGATAACCGGGGATGCAATAAATTTTTTAAAAAATAGAGGAAAGGAGAAATTTTTCCTTTTCCTTCACTATTTTGATCCACACTATATCTATCTCGACCACTTAAAAAAATCCGGATATTCAGGCTCTTTTACATCTAAAGATATCAGTTTTCTTCGTGAAAAAATAAGGAAAAAAGAGTACACTGATACTGATCTGAAATATCTGAAATACTGTTATGATTCGGAGATTGCTTTTACAGACAAATATATTGCTAAGGTTATCAAGACATTAAAACAGGAACATCTGTTTGATAACACACTGATAATAATAACATCCGATCACGGTGAAGAGTTCGTTGAGAGAGGCTGGCTTGGTCATAGTACCGGATTAAACAGAGAACAGACTTCCGTTCCATTAATCATAAAACCACCTTCGGACTTCAAAGAGGGACATTTTCTCCGGGTATCTGATAATGTTTCGAATATTGATATCGTACCTACAATATGTTCAATTTTAAAAATAGGTACTCTACCGGAAAGTTCAGGTAAAGACCTGTTTGGGGAATCGATATCTCCAAGACCGGTTTTTGCAGAAGTATCACAGAAAGAATTCGGATCTCACATAGAACTTATTTCTGTAATATGGAAAAATTATAAAATGATAAAGAACTTAATGGACAACAGCTACAGGCTATATAATATTGAAACAGACTCGTTTGAAAGAAAAAACATATATGGAAGTAATTGGAAAATAGAATCAAAATTGAAAATATTACTGAAGAAATGGGAGCGGGAGAACAGAACAGTCCGAAAAAGTGCCGGAAGGAAGAGACCCTTATCCGAAAAGGAGAAGCAGAGGTTGAAGAGCCTGGGATATATAAATTAACCGGATTTTAATGAACAGAAGAGAGTGGAAATTTATATCGATCATTCTTTTATTAAGTTTTTGTACTGTTTTTTTTATACTCTTCAGTAAAGATTTAATCAACAATGGTAATTCAGGAATTATCGAACTATCCGGATTTAAATCGGATCTTGTAAAAACAGAGCCCGCCGGGAGTGAGATTTACTCCGGAGATATTAACAGAAAAGAGATATATGCTGCTTACTCAAAGTATATATCTCTGAACCCGGGATTGTACCAAATTGAATTCACATTTCTATCGGAAGTAAAGAGACCGCTTCATTGCATAATAGAGATAAGTACAGAAAAAGGGAAAAAAATCACTTATTCGGAAAATTATTCTCTTGCAGTGTTCCCGGCTAAAAAAAATATTGAATACAGAATCGATAAAAGAACTGAGATAGAGCCCCGGATAAAATTTCTTTCCGGAAATCGTGAAATTACTATCGGTAAAGTCAAAATCAAAAGAATAAACAAAATAATTCCATGGAATTACCTCACACTAAAATCTCTTTATATATTTCCCCCGGTTTTTCTCCTGTTTACAACAATATTTCTGATTTATTCAGATAATAAAAGATGGAAATATTCCCTTGCCATGCTTCTCTTCTATATGGGGATCTATCTTGTGATCAGACTGGCATGGGTCTCGGAAGATGCTTTCATAACAATGAGGCATGTAGAAAATTTTTTATCCGGAAGGGGACCTGTTTTCAATGTTGGAGAACGGGTTGAAGGATATACACATACACTGTGGTTCTATATATTATCATTTTTAAGAGCAGTCGGTTTATCCCCGAAAGGTGCAATGGTTATTCCCGGTGTTCTATTTTCAGGTATTTTTCTATACTTTCTTTTCTTCAGATTTAAAAGGGATGATGAGACAAATACTCCATCATTGAATTTTTCAGGAGCAGTCCTGATCGGGATGAGCTGTTTTATCGATTTCGGAACAAGCGGACTGGAAACATCATTGTCATATCTCCTCCTGATACTCTTTGCATTTCAAATATTCAAAAGATCATATATAAAAAAACCTTTTCAATTCGGTATAACATTAACTCTCCTTATCCTTAACAGACCGGATTTCGGGATATTTTTCATCTTCTCCATTCTGCTTATACTTTTTGAAATTTATAAAAAAAAATACAGCATCAGGTTATTGATGAAATTTCTTCTTCTTCCGATTGTTATTCTTTCCGCCTATGAGATTTTCAGAATGGGATATTACGGGGCGTTGTTCCCCAATCCTTTCTATGCAAAATCCGGAAGTGCTGCTTACTTTTCACAGGGATTTAAATACTTTGCCGATCTGTTAAAAGGCAGTGCTTTTATCCTGATCATTTTAATATCATTGTCAATCTTTCTTTTTGAAAAGAATTCTGACAGGAAAAAGAAAAACGAAAGATATATTCTATTCTCTGCAGCACTCTTTTATACATTTTTCATAATACGAGGAGGAGGAGATTTTATGCACGGACGATTCCTGCTTCCTTCGGTAATTCTTCTCACACTATCTTCATCAGGAATGTTTGACAACTTTTTTTCGGGAGGTCGAGCAAAAAAATACATGGCTCTTACTTTAATAGTAATACTGTTTTTCGTATCAAGAGCAGTAATCCCCGTGCAGAAAAGAGGAACAACCGGATTTGTTAACGGAATATCCGATGAGAGATATACATTTTATCATAACAGGATAATACCTCTGAAAGATATTATCAATGATGATATTATTTTTATGTGGAAGACAATCGGGAAAAATTACAGAGATCTCTCGGAGAGAACTAAAGTAAAAATAAGGGTTGCATATAATACAGTAGGCTATATCGGATATTATTCAGGTCCCCGGGTCCATGTTTTGGACAAACTTGGTCTCAATGAACACTTTGTTGCCCGAATCAACTTAAAAGAGAGAGGCAGGCCGGGTCATGAAAAATCCGCTCCTTTCCCTTATCTTGTATACAGAGGTCTCACTTTCGGTAAGACCCCTTTTAAAATTTGGAACAGTCTGGCAGAAACAAAATACGGGACATTGTGGGACCTTTCACGAAGGACTCTTGCAAAATTTCGATTCTTTCTGCAAAGAGGATTCAAACAAAACCTGGATAAAGGAATTGAAAATTTCCTTAAAACAACAGACAGTGCTCAATTGAAAAAGAGTGTTGATTTTCTCTTTTTTTTAAAAAAATTCTGGTATCCATATGCCTCACCTGAAAACAAAAAGCTCTTCCTGGAAATATATGTCAGGTCTTCTGCTGAAAATTCAGCATTCGGTATTTGGATTAGAGACAACCGTAAAAGAATCAGTTTATCAGACCGGATCATTAAAGATAAACTGACAATAAAAATGTTTTTTAAAAATATACTTAATGCATTAGAGGAAATATTTTAATGCAACTGGAGAGAAGAGTGAAAAAACAGATAACATTTATACTAATTATTTTCAGTTCACTGGTGCTATCCGCGAAACTTATCATGGTCCCCGGGGAGATAAACAATCCGAAAACTCTTATCATCAGCGGAGTAAATGCTGTAATCAGCGAAGATGAAACAATATATATCTACTCTTTGAAAAGCAGATCCCTTGTTGTAAGTTTTGGTAAAGAGGGTGAAGGTCCGGGTGAGTTTAAAATGGGGCATGGTGCAGGTTCATTAAAGATCGACATTATTAAAAATGAATTATATATTAATAGTTCCACTAAGCTGTCCAGATTCAGTATGCAGGGCAAATTAATCAGCGAAGTAAAAATCCCCCCGTTGAGCTACCTCATTCCTGTCCGGGAAAGATATATAAGCAATTGCAGCACTTCGTCTCAGAGATCTTTCCCTCTACTTTCAATTTGTCTGTATGATAAAAATTTTAAAAAAAGAAAAGCCATTTTTAAGAGCGGTGTTCCGATAGGAATGGGTGCAAGGATAATGGTGCCTTCTTATAACTTCAAATATATTGTAAAAGATGAAAAAATTTATATATCTACCGGCACTGAAAAAGGGGAGATATCCGTATTTGACAGCAATGGGGAAAAAATAAAAATCATTGAGATTCGGGAAAAAGCATTAAAAGTTCCGGGGAGATTCAAAGATAGAGTAAAAAAATTCTACAGAACCGATCCGGTTTATAAAAACTACTGGAACTATATGAAAGACCATATCTATTTCCCTGAAACTTTTCCTACGGTTAAGAATTTCTTCATTGATTCCAATAAAATCTTTGTACAGACTTATCATGAAAAAGATAGCAGGTTCAAATGGATAATTACTAATTTAGAAGGAAAAACAATCAGATCAGTCTGGCTTCCCAAGGCACAATTATCTGAAATTGCATATTCTCCCTATACCATCGCTAAAGAAAGATTCTATTATTTTAAGGAGAATGCAGATACTGAAACATGGGAGTTATATATGATAGATCTTAACAAAAAGTAAGTTCACTATTTTTCCGAGATCCTCCTCGCAATCCAGACATATCCGAATTCCTGCCAGACTTTTTTTCCTTTTCTGTGTTTCCCCTTCTTTTGAAATTCTGCAATATACATGTTCCCGGGACCCTTTCTGACAACTCCGGATCCATCTATAAAAGGAGACCAGCATGGAAATTTTGATTCTGTTTTTACTCTGTTAACCTCATATTCCGCGATTAGGGTGTTGTCGGGTTTCCCGCCGGCCATTGTAAAATTCTTAACTTCATCCAATTCAATTAAAAATCCCGCTGATTTTTCCTCTGACCCGGAATTTACATTGCTTGGTTTTACTCTGCCTTTAAATTTAAAATGCCTGATTTCAGGACCGTTTTTGAGGTGTGGAGCCTGATATTGGATCTTTGTAACACCTTTTACATCGGTAGCCTTGCTGCCAATATCCTTTGCAGCATCACCCAGCGGACCCTTGACCCCTATTCCGGGAACCTGAGCCAAGCCCATCAGTGAATGAACGGAAGCAACCAGATCATCCAATCCGGATGTATTATTGTCAAGATTGTACTCAATACTTCCTTCACCTTTGATTTCCCCGTTCTTATCAATATTAAAAACAAATTCAGTTTTGTGTTTGACAGTAAGTGTAAGAAGACCTGCTTTATGCCTGAACCTCACCTCTTCGCCGGCTCCATGTCCGGTCCAGTTCCCGGCAAGAGATTTATTATTTCTAATTATAGAAGCATTATCCGGTGCAGCCTGGCTTTGACATGTGAAAAGAAAGATAAATATGATCGATGCGGAAACAATAAAATATTTAATTTTCATGGTTACTCCCCAACTGACTTATATCAGGAATAATTTTTATTATCCAATTAGTTTTAATTGGTAATAAATCATCTGTTTGCAAATTTTGTCTCACCCCTGTCATATTTTATTATATTGTAATTTTTTAGGAATATCACTTATTTATATACAAAATATAAACTCTTCAGTTTTGGCATGCATTATGCATGTTAACTTTGGAATGAAGAGGAAATAATGATGATAAAACAGAATGACACAATGAATCCTGTTGACAAAACAGCTGATAAATTGACAATTTTTGTCAATAATCAACCCGAGAGTATTGACTTTTTAGCATCAGTTTTATATAATTTATCCATTATTGTACTCATTTTAAACTGGTATCTGAGATTTTCAGTTGGAGAAAGCAAGTGAAGAAAAAATATGAACCCCCGGTGTGTGTTGACCTTGGGTCTAAATCCCGTTCTGTAACGGGTCAGGATCATACAATGGGGTGTTTTCAGGGTAGTGCTGCAGGCCCGAATCCGGAACAGTGCGCATCGGGAGGCAATGGCTGGACCGGTTCTTATTGTAGCAACGGGTCAACACCCGGGCAGGGTGACTGTGTAACAGGGGGAAGTCCCTGGTATTGTGAAGCAGGCGGAGGCGGAACGAGTGATCCGGATGGCTGCAGATCGGGAATGTTTGTTACTCCCTGAGTTTTGTCTGTGAATCTTAATTAAATACTTCAAATGCAAAGCGAGTTAAAACCTGAAAAAATAAAAAGCGTTATTCTAATTAACGATCTTTCAGATTATAGCGTACTTTTTCAACCACTTACTGCTGAAACAATCGGCCTTAATGAAACTGCAGTTTCTATATGGAATCTACTCGACGGGAAAAAATCTATTAGAGATATAGCAGATGAGATCGCCGTTAAGTTCTCTATAAACAATTCTACGGCTCTTAGTGATGTGTCCAAATTTGCCGATACACTTTACAGAAGATTATTCATAGTAAAAAGCAGGGATGAATCAAAGAAGTTTGAAGATATTTTATGACTGGTAAATTAAAGAAATATTATTTTAAATTACCAACCGGGAATCAGATCCTTATTGAAGCAGTTGATAATAATTCATTAGAGGTACTTAATAAATTCTCTGATGCATTTTTAACAATCGGTGATTCGGAAATCCAGGCTGGAATAAAACATAGAATCAGGATAGAATCAGCAGATGGAAAATCCGAAATAGGCTACATTCAAAATTCTGCCAGCTCAGATTCTATTCTCTACCTTGAGCCTGAAAATCTCTCAAGATTTCCGTTAAGAGACCCTGGAGAACAAAACAAAAATCATCGTAAGCAGGAATTCATGACCAGAACCGAATGGCTATGGCGTCAATTGTCCATCCTGACTTCTGTTGTCGCAGGATATCTTCTTAAATCTGGCGGATTCCTGATCCATGCTGCACTATCCGAATACAAAGGCGATGGCATTCTTCTGGCAGGGGCATCCGGGTCAGGGAAAACCACAATGAGCAAATCTTTCAAACCGCCCTGGATATCTCACTCAGATGATATTTCGATTGTTATTCCGGGAGAGGGTTTTAGTTTCGATGCCGTTCCCATGCCTACCTGGAGCAGTATATTTGGGAAAAAAAACTCAATTAAAAAAAGAAGATGGAATGCAATAAAGAGAGCCCCACTCAAGGCAGTACTATTTTTTGAGCACGGTTTGGGTGCAAAAATAGAGAGACAAGGGCAGGGAGAAGCACTATGCCTCCTTAATGAACTCGCCAGGCAATCAAATGAATTACTCATTTCAAGACTTGATAAAAGGGAAATAATAAAATTGAATACTAGGTGCTTCAAAAATATTCATTTTTTTGTAAAAAATATTCCAGCTTATTCTCTAAAGTTCGAACTGAATTCGGATTTTCTAAAAAAAATTGAAATTATAAAAGAATTAGATCATTAATATAAATTAATGTCAGGATAATTTTTCAATTTGACCCTATGATGCAATTTCATTATAATTAGTCGCTTTGAGAGAAAGTTATCTTCAATTATCTATAGAGGTGAGATCATGAAAATTGCGGTTGGATTAAGTGGCGGAGTAGACTCCGCAGTTGCCGCTTATTTACTTAAAAAAGAAGGACACGAAATTTTTGGAACTATAATGACATTATGGAAGGGTGGAGATGCAAAAACAACAAAAGGAAATGCCTGTTACGGTCCTGATGAGAAAGATGATATTGAAGAGGCGAAAAAAGTTTGTGATTTCCTTGAGATTCCTTTTAAGCAAATTGATTGTTCAAAAGAGTATGAAAGCATTGTTCTTGATAATTTCAATCGTGAATATACTGAAGGGAGAACACCAAATCCGTGTATACTCTGCAATAAAAATATAAAATTCGGAGCACTGCCCGCACTTCTTTTCAAATCGGGAATGAAATTTGAAAAGTTTGCAACGGGTCATTATGTAAATGCAATCGAGGATGCAGGAACCGGAAATTTTATTTTAAAAAAGGGAAAAGACCCAAAAAAAGACCAATCCTACTTCTTGTACAGGCTTACTCAGGAGCAGTTATCAAGATCCCTGTTCCCACTTGGAAATTATACAAAAGATGAAGTAAGGAAAATAGCAAAAGATTCCGGCCTTCCTGTGTACAATAAACCTGAGAGCCAGGATTTTTATTCGGGAAATTACAGCGACCTCATAAAATCAAAACCAAAAAAAGGCAGTTTTTTAAATTTAGACGGTGAAGTCCTGGGAGAACACAACGGGATATGGAACTATACAATAGGTCAAAGAAAAGGACTTGGAATTTCCGGACCACATCCTCTATATGTAATAGCAATAAGCGCAAAGACAAATAATATAATTCTTGGCAGGAGAGAAGAATTATTCTCAAAGGGCCTTCGGTCTGAAGATGTGAACATACTCGTCGATATGCTTCCCGAAAAGGCTAAAGCAAAAATAAGATCTTCTGCAGAAGAAAAAGATTGTTTAATCGAAATAACAAAAACGGGTATGGATATCATTTTTGATGAAGAGCAATCTTCTGTAACCCCGGGCCAATCCGTTGTCCTCTATGACGGAGATACAGTCCTTGGCGGCGGAATAATAAAGTCGGCAATAAAATAGGACTTAAATCTACCTCATTCTGAACCGGTAGAACATCCAGAATTTATTTCCGAGTTCCCTGTATTTATCCAGCATCGACCTTAAAGAATTATCAGAGAAATCGGAAAGTAATTTTTTTGCCGTTTCAGGATCTTTTTTTATAAAATTCAAAGCCTCTTTTTCAATCTTCAGTGATTCATCCAACATTTTCTCTTCAAAATATTTCATTGTTTTTACTATCTCTTTTTTTGCTTTATCCCATCTTCCCTGTGCAAGTTTACTTGCCCGTCTGAATATCCAGGCCGGTGAATCTAATGTGAAGCGGTGCTGTGAACCGATCTTCAGTCTTTCATTCAGTTCATCCATTCCTGAGTAGACAGGAAACTTGGGAGTCAGAGCAGGATTATCGAATCCTAACCACATAATACCTCCGATCTCATCCGGAAGCCATTTTCTGGCTTGAAGAATAGTGTGGTATGCACAATACTCCACGGCAACAGGTCTGTACCTTTTTACTGAATCTTTCTTCAGAGTATTCAAAAGTTTCCTGAGGTCTCTTGACATCCATGGAGTCGCGATCGGACTTATAATTTTTTTAACCATCTCTTTACCATTCTCTTTATACTTCTTTTCAACAAGAAGATTCTTTCTCATGTCATATTCTGTCCCGACATATGTAGTGCGGTAAAGCTCCATCACTTTTTTCAAAGATACCTTCTTTTCCGGTTTAACAGAGAATGGCAATTCTTCAGATTCATATTTTAACCCCAGTGAAGGTGCAAGTTTACTCAATATCCAGAATTCACGGATTGAAAAAGGTTTTTTACTGTATGAGGCGCCGTAAGCCTTCCAGAATTTAAATTTTCCATCTTTTTTCTTATCATACAATTTAAGCTTTACAGCCTGTTTAATCACATTTTTGGAATACATAAAGAAATTCGGATTATTTTTCTCAATCTCCCCTATCCGGCTGATATTTGCTGCAACACTTACATGATCATCCGGAATTCTTTTTGCCGTCCATATTCCTCCCAATCTTCCCTTTCCGGGACCCACAACTTCAAATTGCCAGACTTCATCCTTATCAGCAATGGTTAAGGCCTCACCGTAGTCGCAATATCCGTATTTCTTTATCAGGTAACCCATGAGCTGTATTGCCTTTCTTGCTGTCCTTGTCCGTTGAAGAGCAATTCTCTGAAGTTCTTCAATCTGGAAAATTCCTCTATCGCTCTTTAACTCTTTTTTTCCGCCAAAGGTGGACTCTCCCATCATTAACTGAAATTCATTCATTGCTGGATAGGCTGTATTAAAATACTTAAATGTATGTGACACCTGAGGGATCTTTCCCAGAACTTTCAAACCTTTCGAATCCGTAGAATAACCTGTATGCAGCAATCCTTTATAGATTTCACACTGTTCTCCCGGTTTATGATCTTTTGCGGGAACAACATCTACCCATGTTCTGTAATTTGCATCACAGGTATGGGATGTAATGACTGATCCGTCGGAAGATGCCTGTTTCCCGACCATAATACTTGTGCAGCTGTCGGACATATCACCCGGATTACTTTCAGAATTCCCTGGGGCGGTTTGAAAGAAAACAAACAGAATAAATACTGCAAAAATGACATACTTGATTTTCATATAATCTCCTATGAATAATAAGGAGTTATTATATTCAAAAAAATAAAAATTTTCCACAAATAATTATTGAAATTAATTTTCAGTTCATTTATGATTCATATTTAAATATCAGGAGAAGAAATGAACTCTAAAAAATTCAATTTAATTATTTTACTTTTGGCTTTTGTAATCCTTTTTTCACCGGCAATTGCCAAGAAAAAAAAGAAACCTGCATATATTTTTAAAGATATAATCAGGCTGCCGGCAACAACAATGAAAAGCCAGGGATCAACCGGAACCTGCTGGATCTTTTCATCTATATCCTTCATTGAATCGGAAATTCTACGTAAAGGCGGAAAAGAGCTTGATCTTTCAGAGATGTTCATTGCAAGAAATTCTTATCCGCACAAAGCCAGCCAATATGTATTTATGCACGGAATGGCAAATTTCGGTCCCGGAGGCCAATTTCATGATGTACTGGACCAGGTAAGAGACCACGGACTTGTACCCGATTCAATATATCCCGGTAAATTAAAAAACCAGTTCAGGCATAATCATGGTGAACTGGGTTCAGTTCTGGATGGATTTTTAAAGGGCGTTATAAAAAGAAGAGGAAGAAAACTTACTACTTATTGGATGAAAGCTATGAATTCAATACTAGACGTTTATCTGGGAAAAATCCCGGAATCATTTAATTTCGGAGGGAAATCATATACTCCCCAAAAATTCAGGGATGAACTGGGAATCAATCCTGATAATTATATTGAAATAGCTTCCTATACACATCATCCATTTTATAAGAAGTTCAGACTTGAAGTTCCTGATAATTGGAGTTCTGACCGCAATTATTACAATGTCCCTATTGATGAATTAGTTGAAATAGTAAAGGAATCACTTAAAAAGGGGTATACATTTGTCTGGGATGCAGATGTCAGTGAGAAATTCTTTTCTAAGGACAGGACAGATGTTGCGGTCGTCCCAAAGAAAGAGTGGGATAGAAAGACAAGAAAAGAGAGAGAAGCAAAGATAAAAGAGCCTGTAAAAGAAAAAACAATAACTCAGGAAATGAGACAGGAATCGTTTGAAAACTGGACAACGACTGATGATCATCTGATGCACATAACAGGTCTTGCAAAAGATCAGAGAGGAAAAGAGTTTTTCATAATGAAAAATTCATGGGGAACCGATCACAAGTATAAAGGATACTACTATGTCTCCATCCCTTATTTCAGGCTCAAGACAATCTGCATAGGGATTCACAAAGCAACTCTTACAGATGAGATGAAGAAAAAACTGGGAATATAATCCCGGGAAATAGGAAAAAATCCGGGTTTTTTTTAAATTCCCGGACTAAATTCCTTTGATGATATCCGTATATCTCTTCCAGGAGATAGCCGGCCAGCTTTCTGCAGTGAGTGCACCTCCGGACCTTGTTATAAGTGAAACTTTAGCCGCTGTCTCATCGTCTTTTGCTTCATATATATCCATAAAATCATACGGCCCCAACAGAGCATAGTGAGCTATCCACTTTACATCAGGGCACAATTTATCAACTCTTTTTCTCCACTCTTTTCCAATCGCTTCTCTTCTTTTTAAATCGGCCGATATCTCCTGTGTCATTTTTGTCATAAGCACATACATACTCATCTCTCCTCCTTATAGAATATTAATATTCCGAATCCAAAAATTCAAAAAATATAAAATTATTAAATATAATTTTAAATTCAGTTGATTCATTAAAAACGAATAAAAAAAACATTTCATTTCTAATTAACAGTAAAATTCTATTCATGAATATTTCTCCATACAAGGGAGAAAAGATAAGTTCAATAGTTTTTAAATAGGATCAATCTTCGAAAGGTCTTATCTTTCGTATAAGGATAGGGATAAAAATATAGGTTCCGGCAAGCGCAGCAATTACGCCGGCAGAAGAAACCAGTCCAAAGTGAACAAACATTTTGACAATAGATGTAGTGTAGATAAAAAATATGGATACCAGGATAAAGGATGTTATAAAGAGTGCATAACCAACGGCTTTAAACGACCTTAAAATCGACTCAAGAGTGTTCTGACCTCTGTCGGTTTCAAACTTCATATGATTAATAAAATGGATTGAGTCATCAACACCAATCCCCAGTAGTATTGGTATTATAGTCATGGTGATCAGATTGAGGGGGATATTGAAAATTCCCAATACTCCAAGAACTGCTATTGAAGAGAACAGAATCGGAGTAACACCGATAAGTCCCGCTTTGATACTTTTGAATACAAGAGACATTAGTATCAATACAATCAGCATCGCCGCACCAAAAGAGATCAGTTCACCTTTAACTATATAGTCCTGAATATGCGCAACCCTGTAAACTACTCCTGAAAATCTTATCTTCGCATTCGGGAATAGTTCTTTCGCAATTTTGTTAAGTTTCAGCTGTTCATCAAGGATCAGTGTTGTGTCATAATCCTTTATCTCCATGAGGATTCGGAGAAATTTATAATTATAGTCCACCCAGCGTTTGGTTTCATCTCCTCCTGACATTTCATAGAGAAGAAAAAGTTGTGAGACCAACTCCCGGTTATCGGGTACTGTGAAAAACTTATTTTTGCCTCCATGCATTACCATATTAAGCTCTTTTACAATATCATTTACAGATGTCACTCTTTTTATTAAATCCAAACTTTTTGCATAGCTTATGAATTTTTCTAAATTCTTTAAAATAACCGGGTCCTTTACCCTGTCCTCATCCTGAAATTCAAGAGTAACATTATAACAATACAGCGATCCAATCTTTGTTCCTGCTATATAATGGGCCTTTTTTATATAATTCAGTTTCATTCCGAAAGTGTTTTTATGATCAACATTGATTCTTGTTCCGAATGAGAAAAAAATGAATATTAGTATTAAAAAAATCAAAATACCTGCCATAAGTCCGGACCTTTTCATTATGAATTTTCCAAGACGGAAAGAGAGCATTTGAGAGGAGTATTTCTTTGGTACCAGATACCGCTCTTTTTCTTTTTCCTGCCTTCCGAAACTGAGTAAAGCAGGAGTAATTGTTATTACAATTAGATATATTACTATTACAATGAGAGCAGTAGTCAATCCCATCCATCTGAGTATTGCAATTGGAATCAATGTAAATGAGAGTAATGATCCGAAAGTTGTGAGTGCTGTAAAAAATATCGGCCAGCCCGTATGCTCCAGGGCATACAGGATCGACTCCTTTCTTTTCCCGGTTGAACGAAACCTGTATCTGAAAAAATTGAATATATGAACCGAATAACCGATTGATATTGCCATTCCGAGAAATACTGGTATTGTAATAACCATGTTGTTAACTTCCGTTCCAATATATCCCATCGCGCCATAGACAATAAGAAGTGAACTGGCCGTTGTAAAAAGAGGGAATAGAATACCTTTTACAGATCTAAGAAAGAGAGCAAGAAGCAAAATAGAAACTAAAATTGAGAGCAGAATATCTCTGCCGGTCTCTTTTAAGAAAAAGATCTTGGCCTCATACTGAGTAACAGGATAACCTCCGGCATTGATTTTATAATTCCTGAATTTTTTTCGTTTCAGGATCTCTGTTACTTTTGCTCCTATCATCTGCTCGGGATGATCAGGATAATCCTTTTCCCAGTTTTCAGGATAGGGTTTCAGGTAGACAATTATCCAGGTCTGTTTTGAATCATCGGAAAAGAGCTTGTTGATCAATATTTTGTTGGAAAATACTCCTTCTTTCAATTTCTTTAAATCTGCTCGTCCTTTAGGAATTGAATCCGGAATCAGTTGAGTGATTTTAAATCCGTCAGGTGTCGGAACAGGTATCTCAAAATTGGCAAGAGAAATAACAGCATCACACAGAGGAATTTCTTCCTGCAAGGTTTCCCCGAGTTCTCTGATCATTTTTAGGACATCCGGATTAAAGATATCATCCGATTCTACAAGCAGAGCAAGAAAATCATTATTTCCAAAATATTTTTCAAATAATTTCGTATTGGATCTTAATTCACTGTCTTTTAAAAAAAGGCCCTGATCGGAAGCATTTATTTTTATCTTTCCCAATCCGAAAAAAGCAATAATATCCAGAGCAAGTATTGCAATCAAAAAAAACCATCGGTATTTAATTATCAGCCTGCCGCCATTAATATACCACTGATTTATTTTCTTAAGATTTCCAGCCATTTTACTTTTTAGAAAATATACTTAAATTTTAACCATATTTGAGAATTTTTTAAATACCTGCCGTAAAATGATCCGGGTCCGGAAAAGAAATCTGATCCTCCGGAAATACTAAATGAGTCATCAAGAGGAAAATTTAAAACTATGCGGCCATATGATCCTTTCCCTTTTAGAAGATAGCAAAAAAAAGTTCTGAATCTTAATGTATCACCATAAATTTTCCCGGAAACTGAAGTCGTTATAGCAGTGCTTTTATCATATGGAATTGCCATTATATACTGACCCGGGAATGAGTTAATAAGCAACTGAATTGTAATACCTAATTCATTTCTGAGGAAAATATCAGCACCGATCAGCACTTCGGATCTATCTTTTTTTAACATATTCCCTTCCTGTTTTCTGTTATTTACAAGCCTGTTTTTATACAAAATAAATTCACCCCGAAAGACAATAAAATCCCATGGTTTTGAGAAGTAAAATCCCAACCCCCTGAATTTTTCATATTCCGGAAGTGCTCCTGCCACATCATTTGAAATATCTAAAGGAACATAGTTAAAGTATGAAAAGCCTATAAATGAGAAATCAAATCCTTTTAGAAAAAATGAAAATTTTCCAAAAAAACTATTTCCGGAGCTTCGGCTTGTAACACCTTCGGAATCAAGCAAAGAAGCTGTAACAGACTCTTTCGGATGATTTAAAATACTCCATGAACTGTCCGCTTCAGGCAGAATTGAAGGTGAAGAACGGGGGGACCATATAAGATCCAGTCTAAGTTCATTGGCAAAATACGTTCCGCTAACCGAGTTGAGACCAATCCTGCTCTCATCTTTATCCCACGCAATAAATTCTCTAAGATCATAAGGCGACACCAGGTCAGCAGGGCTGAACTGATCAGAACTGCCCCATGAAATAATCTGCTTCCCAGCCTTTAATTCAAAGGACGAAGAGACCGGAACAGAGAGGTATGCCTCACTTAAGATTACTTCTATTGAAGATTTCAGAAACGGATTCCAGGTAGTAAAAGCTGAAAAATTAAATAAATATTTCTCTGATTTTAGAGTGAGATCGGTTTTTAGATCTGCTCTTAAACTCTGCAATCCAATATCTTTTTTTACGGAAATGGAGTTAAATACATCAAAATAACCTTTAATATCAATATTGGTAGCCGGCAAAATCTTTTTTTCGGAAAAGAGAAGGAAAAAAAAAAGAATGAAAAGGATCTTTGACCTTCTCAATTAAGTCTTGCTCCGGGGAGTCTTGACGGAGAAAAAAGAGAATTTGGTAATTTGGCACCCAGAACAATAGAAGTAAATTTGAGAATAGTCCGATGTTGTTTTTTAAGATTTTTCACAACTATAGACTTAATCAGCCAAATTCCATCCCTTTTTATGATATCGGACATTTTCATTGTCTTTACAAGTTCTCCTTTTTTATTAAAAAACTCGACATAAACCGTAACAAAAAAGTCTTTTCTTATGTAGCTGATCTTCCTTCCATAGAAATCTCTATTTTTCTTCGGAATTGAAAGAACCTTAAAACAGGGGGAACCATCAATAACCTTTTCACCGGTCAGTTTATGATTTTCATATCCTACATCTCTTTTTCTCAGATCGTTGTAAGTCAGATCAGATCCCATGAAATAGTCATTTCTTGAACTTCCGCTTATCCTGCGTACTCTTTTTAAGGCAGGCATATATATCCAGCGCCGGCTCTCTTTTTTCCCGGTTTTTGGATCAACGGACAAAAACCTGACTCCTTTGACATCTGAAGGGGAATTGAATTCAAACAGAGTTTTTATCTCCTTGTTCCCGATTTCTCGGGCAACAGTTAGTTTTCTTATTTTCCTACCACCCTGTTTGTTGATCAGAATCATTTCCAGTTCCATTCTGATTTTTTTTCCCTCGTCTCTATCCAGGACCTTTTGCATGATCTCAGGGCCTGTCATTGAGAAAATCTTAAAAGTTGGAAGAATGAAAATTATCATAAAAACTATTATTCGAACACGTTTTAAAGTCAATTTATAACTCCGGGAAATTATCAATAATCCAAAAAACTCTTGTTTTTCAGAATATTAAATCATTTCTTCTGTGAAAAGATTATTTCAAGAATACTATTTTATTATAGTACTGTAGAAAAGTAAAAAAAAATATGATTTTAACGTATTTTACAGAAAATTAATGATCCAGCTCGCCAGAATTACACCACCGCTCATATAGAGAAAAAGTTTAATCCCTTCCCTGATTATCATTTTTTTTTCATCATGCCGAATGAATGCAATAACCGTTGAAACAATAACCGCATAAACGACCATTGATATAAGATGGCTTCTAAATATCATTTTTTTTCCCCTTTGCAAGATCAAATGCATTCAAGGCGATTAGATAATTAAGGAGTCCTGCAGTAACCATATAGGCTGTTCCATACTGGTAAGTGACTGCAGCAATATTCCCCGCCGCCAAACCTAAAAATGACAACATGAAGTAGAATATACCGCAACCAAGATCTCCAAGATATCCAAGGATCAATAAAGGATGATACTGACGCTGCATAACCCCAAAATTATTTGTCGTCTCCGTGTATGGAAGAAAGAACTTTCCTTCCATGATAATCCCAAGCAGGAGCAGAAGAAGAACAGAGAAGAAAAAAACCGCCGCCTTAACTTTTTTCTTTTGAATAAGGTGACCGGAGCCCGGAATAAACCAGGACAAAGCAAAGATCAGATATGGTTTCATAAAGTCATTATACAGCATATTATTTCCACTAACAAGAATTCCGGTTTTATTGACAATAGAAATCAGTGATAATAATATGGATCATGGTACTGATTGGCGTAGATACGGGCGGAACATTTACGGATTTTGTAATTTGGGACGGGGGTTCCCTAAAATCTTTCAAACTTCCATCCACTCCCGGGTCACCCGAAAAAACAGTATTGAAAGGAATAAAACCTTTTATTAATGAAGATTTTATTCTTATTCACGGAACTACCGTTGCAACAAATGCTTTTCTGGAGAATAAAATGGGAAAGACCGCATTTCTTGCAACGAAAGGATTTGAAGATATCCTTCGTATTGGAAGACAAAACAGAAGAGATATATTTTCGCTATATCCCGAAAAACAACCGGAACTTGTACCTGAAAATTTGTGTTTCCCCGTTGAAGAACGCACCCTGTTCACAGGCAAAATTTCAATAAAACCAAATAAGACCTCTATAGAAAAAATTAATGATACACTAAAAAAAGGGGGAGTTGAATCGGTTGCCGTTGTTCTTCTTCACTCTTATGCAAATATAAAAAATGAGACAAGTGTAAAGAGTTTTCTGGATCCCGAATTTCACATTACAATATCAGGTGAAATCCACCCGGAGCCCAGAGAATACGAACGTGCGGTCATAACGGTTTTGAATTCTGCTCTTCAACCGGTAATGTCCGATTATATGAATCGCCTCGGGGATTCACTACAGGGAAAAAAACTATACATAACACGTTCAGACGGAGGACTTACTACACCGGAATATGTGAAAGTAGAACCGGTTTATACATTGCTGTCAGGGCCTGCCGGCGGAATAGTTGCTGCAAAAACAGTTCAGAGGAGAAATTTCGGCAAAAACCTGATCACCCTCGACATGGGAGGCACATCAACTGATGTCTCGGTAATCAGGAATGGTTGTGAATCTATTTCAAAAAATATGAAAATGAACAACCTTCCGGTCCATATTCCAATGATTGATATCAAAACCATTGGCGCAGGAGGTGGCTCAATCGCATCCGTAGACAGTGCAGGAGTCCTCAGAGTTGGACCGGAAAGTGCAGGCGCTGTTCCCGGACCGGCCTGTTACGGGAAATCAGATATTCCGACAATATCTGATGCTTTTGTGGTGAACGGTATAATTCAACCTGAACATTTCCTGGGGGGAAAAATGAAATTGTTTCCATCAAAAAGCATTTCGGCAATAAAAAAAATATCAAATCTAATCGGAAAAAATTTGAATAAAACCGCTGATGGTATTATTGAAATTGCTGCTTCTTCAATAACCGGTGCTTTGAGGGCAGTGACTGTGGAAAAGGGAGAGGATCCGAGAAATTTTGCTCTTCTGCCGTTCGGAGGAGCAGGAGGCCTTATTGCAGGATTAGTAGCTGAGAAGCTGGATATAAAAAAAATTATTTTCCCATCTCTCAGTGGTCTTTTTTCAGCATATGGTATGTTATTCTCAAAATTAAAGAAAGAGTTTTCTTATCCTATTCTTTCATCAGTTGAAGGGTCAGATTCAGATAAGATAGATAAAATCTTTTCAGAGCTAAAAAGTTCTGCAGTAAAACACTTTAAAGAAGAATTGAGAAGGGATAGTGGTCTTGTTTATGATTACCTGCTTGAACTTAAGTACCGGGGGCAGGAAAACAGTATCAGGGTGGAATATAATGATGACTTCCTAAAGAACTATCACGATAAACATAAAAAATTATTTTCCTACAGCCTGGATGACTCTCTTGTTGAGATAGAGAACATTATCCTGATCGCTTCATTGAATATATTTGATACTAAACCTGAGATCAGACATGAAAACAAAAAAACTAAACGGCAAAATAGATTATTGAAAGAGGTGTTTTACAAAGGGGAAAAGGGAAATTTCACATTCATAAAAAGGAATTCAATTTCTCCTGATGATAAAATTGTATCCCCCTCAGTGATCTGTTCCGACAGTTCAACAATAGTGATTGATAAAAAATATGATGCATATATGGACAGGAACAAAAATATCATAATGGAGAGAAAATGATGGATTCAATCGAAACCTCAATATTCAGGAACCTCTTCGAATCAATCTGCAGTGAGATGGGGGAAATTCTCAGACTCTCATCGCAATCTCCAAATATAAAGGAGAGGCTCGACTATTCCTGCGCACTTTTCAACAATAATTCCGAGAGTTTTGCATTCGGAAGCCACATTCCCGTTCATCTCGGTGCAATGCCTCTCTCTGTCAAGGCAATAACCGGGACATGCGAGTTCAACCCGGAGGATACTTTTATACTTAATGACCCCTTCAGCGGAGGAACTCACCTTCCGGATATTACTTTAATCACTCCGTTATTCATAAACGGGAGTGTTCAATTCTTTGTTGCTAACCGTGCACATCACTCAGATGTCGGCGGGATGAAAGCAGGGTCCATGCCCCTCGCTTCCGAAATCTATCAGGAAGGATTAATAATTCCTCCGGTCAGGATTATTGAAAAAGGAAAACTCAATAAGGATCTGCTTTCAATTATTCTTGCAAATGTGAGGACCCCATCTGAGAGAAACGGTGACCTCATGGCACAAATTGCTGCAAACAGAAGGGGAAAAGAGAGACTGGAAGAACTGATTAAAAAGTACGGTTTTGAAAATATCCTCCGGCTGTCTGACAGCTTGATAAAGTACACTGAAACACTATTTATGAATTTTCTTAAATCAATACCAAAAGGGATTTACATCAGTGAAGATTTTCTGGACAATGACGGATTTTCCGAAACCAGAGTCAGGATCAGACTTAAAATAAGTATTGAAACGGAAAAAATCACTTTTGATTTTACAGGTTCAGATCCCCAGACATACGGCGGGATCAATGCAAACCGGGCAATTGTATACTCTGCAGTACTCTATGTTTTAAATACACTTCTTAAAGAGGATATTCCTATAAATTCAGGAGTAATGAGACATGTGAAACTGATTCTTCCCTCACGTTCAGTCGTTAACCCTGTGAGACCTGCTGCAATTGCAGGAGGAAATGTGGAGACATCACAGAGAATAACCGATGTTATTCTAATGGCAATGGACTCCGCACTTAAAGGAGTAATTCCCGCCGCATCACAGGGTACAATGAATAACATCTCTTTCGGTGAAGGAGATTCTGCATATTATGAAACAATCGGAGGTGGTACAGGGGCCTCTTCTTATGGAGACGGTATCTCAGCCGTTCATTCTCATATGACAAATTCCCTAAACACCCCAATCGAAATTCTGGAGAGAAATTTTCCTGTCCTGATGGGAACCTACTCAATAAGAAAAGCCTCAGGCGGCAAAGGGAGACACGACGGAGGTGACGGAATTATAAGGGAATACAAATTTCTGAAAGACATGACTGCAAGCCTTTTAACTGAAAGAAGGAAATTTCCGCCATGGGGGATCGGAGGAGGTGAAAATGGCAAATGCGGCAGAAATACATTAATCCGTGGAGGCAAAAAAATAATTCTCAGTTCAAAAGTGAATATAGATCTGAGAAAAGGTGACATCCTTAGAATTGAAACTCCAGGAGGAGGAGGATATGGCAAAAAAGAGTAAATTCGGACCCGGATTCCTGGTGACCGCCGCATTTATTGGTCCCGGAACAGTTACATCAGCAACACTTGCAGGTGCACACTTCGGATATTCTCTTCTGTGGGTTGTTCTGCTTGCACTGTGTTCGGCAATAGTTATTCAGGAAATGGCAGGCAGATTTGCACTTTCTTCCGGAATTGACATTGGCTCTGCACTTATTAAAATCCCCAAAAAATTATGGATAAGAAAGGTATTTTCTATACTTGCATTTATTGCAATAATTATCGGATGTGCAGCATATGAAGCAGGAAACATCGTAGGAGGGAGTGCGGGTATGAATATTCTTACAGGGACCGGTATCAGGCTTTGGGTGGTTATCATAAGTTTCACTGCACTTTTTATTCTTTTTGCCGGTAAATATAAATTTATTGAACGGTTTTTGATCGGACTTGTTATATTGATGGGAATAAGCTTTTTTATTACCGGGATCATTGTTTCACCCGGATTAGGAAAATTATTGGGTGGTCTTAAGATCAAATTTCCAAAAAATTCTCTATATCTTATTCTTGCACTCCTTGGTACGACAATCGTTCCATACAATATATTCCTCCACTCCTCAACAGTTCTGAAAAAATGGAATAGCAGGGATATGAGACTGATGAGGTGGGATATAATCCTTGCGATCGGACTGGGAGGCATTATTACAGGGGCAATTGTTGTTACGGCAGCCTCGGCATATTATTTTAAATCGGTAAACATAAATTCTCCCTCTGATCTCTCGATGCAACTGGCGCCGCTCTTCGGAAATATGGCAAAATGGCTGTTTGGAATTGGTCTGTTTTCCGCAGGACTGTCTTCGGCGATAACAGCCCCATATGCGGCTGCCTGGACAGCAAAGGGACTGTTCAATCTAAAAGAAAACGGCCCCGGATTCAAATCAGTTTATACAGGAGTAATCGGAACAGGGATAATTCTCAGCCTGATTAAAATTAAACCTTTGCAACTGATCATTTTAGCCCAGATTGCAAATGCACTCCTGATTCCCATCGTATCAATTTTTGTCTTTTACCTGCTTAATTCGGAAGAATCCGGAGAATATAAGAATAGTATTGTGATGAATATTCTTTTCATTATAGTTTTTGCAATCATCCTGCTCATTAATGTTAAAAAATTCTTTTAGAATTTTTTTTTTTATAAAAACGGTTCAGTCATATGAGTTTCTTAATGATATAAAATTGTGCTAAAATTGAACTGATGAACTTATCGCTTCTATTAAGGAAAATTAATGGATTTTAAAAAGAAGATTCTCTGTATCGGGGCAGGTTACGTGGGAGGACCTACAATGGCTGTTATTGCAAAAATGTGCCCGGAGTACAGAGTGGATGTTGTTGATATCAATGAAGAGAGGATCCGGAAATGGAATTCTGATGAACTTCCGATATTCGAGCCGCTGCTTCCCGAAACCGTAAAAGAGGCAAGGGGAAAAAATCTTTTTTTCTCAACAGATATTACTGCTAAAATTGATGAAGCAGATATAATTTTCGTTTCAGTTAATACTCCTACAAAAACTTTCGGCGAAGGAGCGGGAATGGCTTCCGATCTTCAGTACTGGGAAGAGACGGCTCATCAAATCGTTGAAAATTCCAGCAGCAATAAGATTATTGTTGAAAAGAGCACTCTCCCGGTGAGAACGGCAGAAGCAATGGAGAGAATTCTTAAATCCAGCAGTAACGGAACCAGGTTTGAAGTTGTTTCGAATCCGGAATTTCTTGCCGAAGGGACAGCAATCAGCGACCTGCTTAAACCGGACAGGGTACTCATAGGATCCCACCAGACTGAAGAGGGATTGAGAGCTGCAAAGGAAATTTCCGAAATTTATGAGCACTGGGTTCCCAAGGAAAGAATAATTACTACAAATCTATGGTCTTCCGAGCTCTCTAAACTGATAGCAAATGCATTTCTTGCACAGCGAATATCATCTATTAACTCAATTTCCGCTCTGAGTGAGAAAACTGATGCCGATGTAACAGAAATATCAAGAGCAATAGGATCTGACTCAAGAATCGGCATTAAATTTTTAAATTCAAGTGTCGGATTCGGCGGATCATGTTTTAAAAAAGATATTCTGAATCTTGTATACATCTCTAAAAGTTACGGCCTTTATGAAGTTGCTGATTACTGGGAATCTGTTGTTCGTATGAATGAATATCAGAAAAAAAGATTTGTAAGAAAGATTGTTAAAGAGATGTTTAATACTGTCGCTGGTAAGAAGATCGCTTTGTTTGGTTTTGCATTTAAAGCAGATACCGGTGATACGAGGGAATCTCCGGCTTTTGATATAGCTAAATATCTTCTTGAAGAAAAAGCCCGGATATCAGTTACAGATCCAAAGGCTCTGGAGAATGCAAAAACAGATTTGAAAGTTCTCAGTAATAAAATAGAATTTGAAAAAGATCCCTATAAAGCCGCTGAGGGTTCAAGCGCAATTGCAGTCATAACAGAATGGAAAATTTATAAGGAACTTGATTATAAAAAAATCTTCACCCGAATGAAAAAACCGGCATTCATATTTGACGGCAGGAATATTCTCGACCACGGGAATCTTTTCGATACCGGGTTTAATGTTTATCCGCTGGGGAAGAAAAAATTAACTCACTTTAAATAGGGGGAAATATGTGCGGAATTGTCTGTTATAGTGGAAAACGGAGAGTATTACCGATACTTCTTGAAGGATTAAAAAACCTTGAATACAGAGGATACGATTCCGCCGGACTGTCAATTGAGGAAGACGGGAAACTCCTTGTTTTCAAAGCTGAAGGGAAAGTTTCAAACCTGGAAGCAAAAGTCTCTCATTTAGAATCGAATGCGGTAGTCGGAATTGCTCACACCAGGTGGGCTACTCACGGAGTCCCTTCTGAAAAAAATGCACACCCACAGGGAGATTGTTCGGGTAAAATCATGGTGGTTCATAACGGGATCATTGAGAATTATAAAGAATTAAAAGAGATGCTTATTAAAAAAGGACACAACTTCAGTTCAGATACTGACACGGAAGTACTCGCTCACCTTGTTGAAGAATATTTCAATGGTGATCTGGAACAGTCGGTTCTTCACACGGTCGAAAAACTTTCGGGAACTTTCGGCCTTGCCGTAATGCATTCGGATGTTAAAAATAAAATTGTACTTGTTAAAAGCGGCAGCCCTATAATCATTGGGATCAGTGATGACGGCTATTATGCTGCATCTGATTCATCTGCAATTTCTCCTTATACAAACAAGATGATAGTACTGAGTGATGACGAAATGGCAGTTATCAATTCTTCAGGTTACTATATCAAAAATTTCCGAAATGAGATCCTTAAAAAAAAAGTTGAAACATTCGACCCTGAATCCTATGCAAGAGATAAAAAAGGATTCAATCATTTCATGCTGAAAGAGATTTTTGAACAACCAATAAGTGTAAAAAATGCCTACAGAGGAAGGATCATTGAGAGTGAAGGAGTCTCAAAACTCGGAGGCCTTGAACCAGTGGTTGACAGACTGAAAAATATAAAAAAACTTATTATCATATCCTGCGGAACCAGTTTTTATGCAGGTCTAATTGGAAGATATATATTTGAACACCTGACGGAACTCGATGTTGAGACTGAAATGGCTTCTGAATTTCGCTATCGAAAATTGAAACTTGATAAGAATGTAGGAGTTCTTGCAATTTCTCAATCCGGAGAAACGGCAGACACTATTGCCGCTTTGAAGGAGGCAAAACGTAAGGGAGCTCTGCTTCTTGGGATAGTTAATTCTGTGGGTACTTCGATTGCACAAATTACTGATGCGGGAGTTTACAACCATGCAGGGCCGGAGATTTGTGTTGCTTCTACAAAAATCTATACTTCTCAACTGGTCACTTTAACCCTGATAGCACTTCTTATCGGAAGGTACCAGAGTATCTCTTTCACGGAAGGGAGAGAGATCATTCAACACCTGAAGATGATCCCGGATCAGATTAAAGAGATTCTAAGTAATTCTAAAAGTATAAAAGAGATCGCACTTAAATATTCAGGCTTTCGTGATTTCTTGTTTATCGGGAGGCATTTTAACTATCCTACTGCAATGGAAGGCGCATTGAAATTGAAGGAGATCTCATACATCCATGCGGAGGGATACCCTGCGGGCGAGATGAAGCATGGCCCGATTTCTCTTATTGATAAAAACTTCCCAACTGTCGCAATCGCAACCGATGATCAGGTTGTAGACAAGATGATCAACAATATGGAAGAGATAAAAGCGCGGAAGGGAAAGATTTTGACTATCACTAACAGCGGAATTGAGAAAGTTGAAAATATTTCAGATGATACTATAATTGTTCCCAAAACTCTCCCCGTACTTCAACCTATTTTAAATGTGATTCCACTTCAGCTTTTTGCATACTATATTGCCGACCACCTGGGGTGTGATATAGATAAACCCAGGAATCTGGCAAAATCGGTAACAGTAGAATAAAAACATTTCACTGATCCGGGTATCTTGCAACTAAAGGGTAAACTATTCTTTTAACTGTCTCAATATTTCCTTGATCCATTTTTCTTTTGCAATTTGTATATTAGGGCTGGGGTGAGAATAAAGAAGAGGATTTTTTTTTGATTGAACTCCAAAAAGACTGAATTTTCTTAAAAAATCCATTGCCCGAACTGCAAGCGGTACTAAAGGAGTGCCAAGTCCCCAGCCAAGAATTACGGGGGAGTCCGTATGTTTCATTTTAAAGGCTCTCTCTCTCTCGATTCTTCTGGAATTAGAAAAAATTGTATGTACATCTCCAAATTTTTTTTCAAATTCCTTTACATTTTTGAAAAATTTTAAACTTTTCGGTTCACGTATATCAGATAAATTCACCACCCTGACATGCTTCCATTTCTTCTCCGCCATTATCCTCATAACCTGATACTGGGTAACATCGGGTTTTGCTTTAACATTCCTGTTTCTCAAAAGTGTTTTTTCAAAACCGGTGATATTCAGCTGCGGTTCAACATATCCGGGTTCTCTTGGTTCAGATGAGCCGGGATTCATCATCACAAATATAGCATCTGGAATTCCAAAAAACAGTGAATTCTCTGTTTTCACATGAACTATTTCATTCGAGTATATTTCCAGCAGATTTCTGCAGTAAGTTATTCCACTGCTTTTATCTATCAAATTATAATAACTGCCAAAGACATTGAAAATTTTTTTAAGTTCTTCGGCATAAAGGAAAGTTGTCACAATTAAAAAATTGCAGCACTCATATAGCCTACAACCTGGTCCATATCTCCGCTTACTTCCCCTGAATTGGAATAGTTCAGGATCATACTTACTTTTGCTCCCAGTTTCTGAACCGTCTTCATCATTGTATAGACTGTAGTCACTCCGCACATGGAAACCTGCAGCCTTTTTACAGTCTGAATCATCCCTTCGGGATCCAGGCTCTCTATTTTTTTTATCACTCTGAAATCTTTCAGCCTGGCCTCATCTGCACTGACATAATGACTCATATCAGTTGATGCAATTACCAAAGTTTCTACGGACCCGGATTTTACCGCATCAGCAATAATAACAGCAGCGGAATTCATATCTTCAAGATCAAAGGAAGATACAAGGATTGGGACTATCTTTGCATTTGGATTGAGGAACTGAATAAAAGGGACCTGGACTTCAATCGAATGTTCATCAGAGCCGGCACCCGGCAGAGTTGTAAATATTTCAGAATATTTAGCAATATTACCGATAAAATCTGTATCAACCTGAATTGTTCCCAATGGAGTTTCCCAGGCCGAATACCCGTCCAGACACATATCACTTCCCGAGCCCCGATGATCAACACCAAGGATCACTATCCTGTCCGGGATCTTAACAGCAGAAAATCCGGCACCTGCACTGCCTCCCGAATAGACATATCCGGCATGGGGAGAGATCAGGCCTAAAGCCCGTTCTGTTTCCTTTTCCTCATCAATAAATGCCCGTATCTGCAGCCTGAGATCTTTCTCGTCACCTGGATAAAACATATCTGCAACGGCAGGTTGCCTAACCATAAAGCCTCACTTGAATGTCATATTTCCGTCTTCAACGACAATCTCTCCTGATTTTATCACACTGCATACCGGATTAATACCCAGATGATATGCAATGTAGCTGAAATCCGGAATATCCAGTAAAAGAAGATCCATCTTTTTCCCCGGGACTAATGAACCGCAGCTGCCGGCTCTGTCTATTGCATAGGCTGCATTTATTGTAACCATATTAAATGCCTGTTCAATAGTTAAACCCATCTGATAGATTCCAAGATGAAAAATAAAAAGCTGGGAAGATACCATAGAACTCCCGGGATTAAAATCGGAACCTAATGCGATTATTGCATTTTTTTCTATTAATTTTTTCACTGGAGCATATTCACCCATTTTTAAAAAGAATGATACTCCGGGAAGAAGAACTGCGGAAGTATCTGATGCTGAAAGAATATCTATTTCCGAATCGGTTATTTTGATCAGATGTTCTGCAGATATTGCCCCCTTTCTGGCTGCAAGTTCAGCTGCTCCGTTAGAAATAAATTCATCGGAATGAACTTTAACCTTTAATCCGGCATCTATTAATTTATCAATATAAAACTCAGTCTCTTCATAGGAGAAATAACCTTCCTCGCAGAAAATGTCACCAAATTCAGCAAGTTTTCTGGCGGAAACACTTCTCAAAACCTCATCTGACATATACTCCAGAAACTCTCTGTTTCTGCCCTTAAATTCATCCGGTATATCATGAGCACCCATGAATGTTGACACAATTTCTATCGGGTGAAACGAATCCAGAACCTTCAGTGCTTCAAGCTGTTTCAATTCCGATTCCATATTTAGTCCATAACCGCTTTTGGCTTCCGTTGTTGTAGTTCCTGAAAGCAGCATCCTGTCCAGTCTCCATTCACACTCTTTTATCAATTCATTTAACTCTGCCTTTCTTGTCCGTCTTACAGTCTCTTTAATTCCTCCACCATCTTTAGCGATCTCAAGATAACTCTCTCCCTGCAATTTTCTCCTGAATTCATGCTGCCTTGTTCCTGCAAAAGGCAGATGAGTATGAGGATCAACCAACCCGGGGATCACAACATATTTCGATGCATCTATTACTACCGCATTATCCTTCAACCTGCAATTTTTATTAAAATCATTTTCAAAACCGATATATGTAACAAGTTCTCCCGTTGCTCCGATCCATACATTTTCACTTCTCCTTATTGAATTCAGCTCTTTTCCACGGGTAAAATGATCGGATGAAGGATTTACAAGCTCCTTTATATTTTTTACTAACAGATCAATCTCTATCATTTATCATCTTCTTTTGGGACGTTGGAATGTTGGTACATCCAGAATATCTTCTTCCGGGATATCATCACTATGAGTAATATTAGGATGATTTCCTTCCGAAAGGTATTCCCTCCCGTTTTTGACAAGGTTAAGCGGAGTTACATCCCTCTCTCTTAAGAGATTTTCATTACCGGCATTTCGCATGAAATTCCGGCTCGAAACATCATCCCCATTTACACTTGCCGGAGTCGGCATTCTTCTTATCGGGGCTTTTATTTCTTCTTCGAGAAGAGTTTTTTGATGTACTTTTCTTGAACTCTTCTCATTGCCAAATCCGGTAGCAATCACAGTAACCCTCAATATATCGCCCATATTCCCATCCTCAACCACACCGAATTTACTCTTTACATTGGGAGAAACCTGCCCGCGTATTGTCTCTGCAATAATCTTCAGCTCATCCCTTCTCAGTGGATAAGCTGGTGAAGTAGTAATATTAAAAAGCACTCCGGTTGCCCCGTCAATTGATATATTGTCAAGAAGCGGTGAATTAAGAGCTTTATTTACAGCTTCCTCTGCCCTGTTTTCGCCCTTTGATTCGCCTGTGCCCATCATTGTCATTCCTTTCTCAGCCATGGTTGACTTCACATCTGCAAAATCCACATTCTGAAAACCTGAAGTATTTATAATATCTGAAATTCCCCTCACAGCCTTCAGCAGTATTTCATCAACTTTCCTGTAAGAATCCCTGAGAGGAATATCTTCTTCATCAATTTCAAACAGTTTTTCATTGGGAATAACAATTATGGCGTCGACACTTCCAATGAGATTTTTAACTCCATCTTCAGCTACTTCCAGTCTGTGGCTCCCCTCAAATTCGAAAGGCTTAGTTACTATCGCAACTGTGAGGATGCCCATGGAAGAGGCATGATTTGCAATGACCTGGGATGCACCGGTTCCGGTTCCGCCTCCCATTCCAGCTGTGAGAAATACCATGTCTGCTCCCTCAAGAGTGTCGGTAATGATATCAGTGCTTTCGAGAGCTGCCTGCATGCCAATTTCCGCATTTGATCCGCTTCCAAGTCCTTTTGTAAGCTTTTCACCTATTTGAAGAGGAAACGCGGGAGGTATTATCGTGGAGAGATCCTGAAGATCGGTATTAACAGCAATAAAATCCACTCCGGAAAGTTTTTCCTCTATCATTCTGTTGATCGCATTTCCGCCTCCTCCGCCAATCCCGATAACTTTCAGGACAGCTCCTTTCTTTCTCTCTTTTTTCATGGTGATCTTTACTTCATCATTCATTTATACCTCCTAAAACCCCAAAAAATCTTTAATTTTTTGAACAATACCGGTTGATGACCGGGTTATTACGCCTCGGTTCCTCATATCAAGGAGACCGTATTTTATTAATCCCAGAGATGTCGAAAAATCAGGAGTATCAACTTTATCAATCAAGCCTCCGAGACCAAAAGGTTTACCTATCCTGATCGGAGCAGCAAATATTTCATCCGCTATCTCAAGAAGTCCATCCAGTTGTGACGTCCCTCCGGTAAGAACAACCCCGGCATTTATTTTATTCTCAAGACCTTCCTGCTCGATCCTGGATTTAACCATTTCAAAAATTTCTTCCGCCCTTGGTTTTAAAATTTCCGTTAATAACGATGGATTGATCAGTCTGATCTTTTTCCCCCCGACACTCGGGATTTCGATATTCTGATTTCTGAGATTAGGGTCAAGTCCGCTTCCGAATTTTCTCTTGATCATTTCCGCTTTGTCAATCGGCGTCCTGGTTCCGATTGCAAGGTCATTTGTAAAATTAAATCCACCGACTCCGATTGTTGAAGAAAACTTCAAAGCTCCCTTCTCATATATTGCAAAATCAGTTGTACCACCGCCTATGTCAATCATCAATACACCCAGTTCCTTCTCATCGGGTGTCAGTACTGCCTCGGAAGTAGCAATATGTGACAGCACCATTTTCAAAACATCAATTTTTGCCTTCTTCAAACAGATGAGGAGGTTCCTGGTTGCAGCTCTTGCAGCCGTTACAATAAGAATGTACACTTCAAGGCTGGTTCCTGTCATTCCAACAGGATTTTTTATATCTTCCTGCGAATCAATGATAAATTCCTGAGGAAGAACATGTATTATATCTTTATTATTCGGAAGCATAATGCTGCTGCCATGTGTGATCGCTCTGTCTACATCATCCTTTGTGATTTCACGATTCCTGCTGCCTGTTATATTTATGCTTCCCTTGGCACTAATAGACTGGATATGACTTCCGGAAATATTGATATATGCGGATTCAACTTCCACTCCCGCTGTAAGTTCGGCTTCCTTAACAGATTTTTTTATATCTTCGACAGTATTATTCATGTCAACGATAACTCCTCTTTTCATCCCCGAGGAATCCGAAACACCATATCCTATTACCTCTATTTCATCTTTACCGTCTTCGGTTTTTACCTGCCCGATTATAGTACTGACTTTATTCGTCCCTACATCAATGCCAACTAAAAAATTATTTTTCATCTAGATAACCTCCCTCTCATATCCAAGATAGAGCCTTCCCCTGAACCTGAGATCAACGACTGTCAACCTGTTTTCTTTATCAATAAACATTTTCCTTAATTTCAGATATCTTTTTATTCCCGGGATAAATCCTTTATCACCTGTATAAAAAAGTTCTTCAAAGTTCTTTAATTTCAAGACAATTCCATAGGGATTTTTATAAGTCACATATTCAATCATATTCTTAATATGGCTGATTTCCGCAAGACTGGAATTGATCTTTTCCATTGTTCCCTTTTCCGAGAGTTTTATGTTAATAAGTCCGGGAACGGGTTTTTTCATTCTGGAAATGACAACACCTTCTCTGTCTGCAATTCTGTATGTTCCGTTTTTCTTAAATTGAAAAACCGGCTTTCTGAGAAAAAAAGTTACTGATAACGTAGAAGGCAGCCTTCTTGAAATATTTACCTCCCTGACTTCTTTAATTGTCAACAGATCTCTTCTTAACTTTCCAAGGTCTATAGATAAGATATTACCTCTGTGTTTTTTGAGAATTTTCTCTATTCTGACCTTCATAAAAACAGGTGAATTTATCAGTTTATATTTTTTTACAGATAAAAAATCCCAGCCGGTGATAAACTTGCCCGCTTTAAATGCACCATATCCGGTAAAAATAAAAATGAGTATTATTAATACCAGGTGAAACGATCTGACTTTTATCGACCTTATTCTCTTGCTCTTATGAAGATTTCTGTTATTATTTTTTCTTAAAAATTCAATCTCATTTCCCGGATTCAAACCAATCTGCCTCATTTTATCTTTTCTCCAAGTTGATCTGCAAACTCATGTGCGGTCTTCGTCAGATTCCCTGCCGAAAGAAATACTATGGCATCTCCGGATTTAACCTCTCTGAGTAAAAAAGATTTGATTTCCTCAAAATCTTCAATATAGACTACGTTCTTATTACTATCCTTTTTCATCATTTTAACAAGAGTTCCGCTGTTCACATTTTTTATTTCCTTCTGATTTGCTCCGTAAAGCTTTGCAATTATAACAAGATCAGCAGCACCAAATGATTTTCCAAACTCTCCCATAAATATCTGCAGCCTGGTAAACCGATGTGGCTGGAAAACGGCAATAACCCTTTTGTATTCGCTTCCTTCAAACACACTAAGAGTTGATTTTATCTCAGTCGGATGATGAGCGTAATCATCTGCAACAAATACTCCTCCCCTGTCAAGCAGGGTCTGAAGCCTTCGTTCGGGTAAAGAGAAATTTTTTAGTCCGTTTATAATAATATCCGGTTCAATCCCCGCTTCGATGGATGCAGCCACAGCTGCCAGCGAATTCATGATATTATGAAGCCCGGGAATTTTCATTTTTACTTTCCCCGCCTGTTTCCCGTCAATCATCAGATCGTACTCAGAATTTCTCAGGGAGGTTTTTATATTCTTTGCCCTGATATCAGCCTTTTCCGACAATCCGAACAACCTCACTCTTTTATTAAGCTTTTTTATAATTTTGCCCGATACATTACAATCTGAATTCATCACAACTAGACCGTAAAAAGGAACCTTATTGCCAAAATTTTTAAATGCCTTCTTTAGATTGTTTATATTTTTATAATAGTCAAGATGATCATCTTCAATATTTGTTATTATTGCAATCGTAGGGAAAAGACTAAGAAAACTTCCATCAGATTCATCTGCTTCAGCTACAAGGTAATTGGATTTTCCAAGTTTTGCTCCACTCTCCTGCATCATTAGTTTTCCGCCTACAACATAGGTCGGATCTTTCCCGGCCATGCTTAGAATTGTTGCAAGCATTGATGTAGTAGTCGTTTTACCATGAGTTCCCGCAATAGAAATTGAATATTTAACTCTCATCAACTCTGCCAGCATTTCTGCTCTGGGGATAACCGGGATTTTATTTTTCAGTGCCTCTTTTATTTCAGGGTTATTGCGGGTTATAGCACTTGAAAAAACTAGAGTTTCAGCAAGACCTATGTTTTGGGGTTTATGCCCGATAGTGATCTTTATCCCTTTGTCTCTTAAATTGTTAATAACACTGCTCTCCGCTATATCGGACCCGGTAACTGAAAATCCCATATTTTTTAAGACTTCCGCTATCCCGGACATTCCTGCTCCGCCAATCCCGACAAAATGTATTCTTTTAACCTTGCTGAATCTAATCATTTAAGAGCACCATTTTCCTATGTCTTGATATATTCAGAATGATTCCTGTCATAATCATACTTGATATCAGCGAACTTCCCCCGCTGGAAATAAAAGGCAGCGGAATACCTTTTGTCGGAAATAGTCCTATTGTAACCGATATATTTATCATTGCCTGAAAAACAATCATAAAAGTAAGTCCCGTTACAAGCATATATGTATAGCTGTTTCCGGACATTTTAGCTATATTCAATCCACGGGCAAGAAAAATAAAAAACAGTGATAAAATTAGAATGGATCCGATCAGACCTACTTCCTCTCCAATCACTGAAAAAATAAAATCTGAGTATGCATAAGGGAGAAAGTATAGTTTTTGTACCGAATTCCCAAGTCCCTGCCCGAATATCCCCCCTGAACCAATACCATAAATGGACTGAAGAGTCTGGAATCCGTATGTGGAAGAGTATGCTTCAGGATTCATAAAAGCAAGGATCCTGTTCATCTTTTCAGGATTCATTTTAATGAGAAGAATAAATGATGGCAGGAGGAAGAAAAGACTGGTAAAAATATAAGATATCCGTAGACCTGAAACGTACAGCATAACAACTGTAACAAGAAGTATCAGTGCAAATGTTCCAAAATCCGGCTCACGAAGAATAAGAATTTCAGCGACTATAACAGGAGCAAGTATTACTGCAAGCTTTTTCAGGTCATTTACATCTGATTTTTTTCTGCTCAGGCTGAATGCAAGGTACAATACTACGGATATTTTTGCAAATTCTGAGGGCTGGATCGAAAATCCAGCGAGTTTTATCCATCTGAAACTGTTATTTATTTTTCCGGTAAAAAATACCATAATCAATCCCGCCAAGCATAAAAGTAAAAAAAAGAATACAAAATTCCTTTTTAAAAATAGCGGCTTCTTCAGGGAAACAATGATTGAAAAGATTATGAATCCTAAAAATAGCCAGAGAAGCTGCCTTTTCAAAAAATAGAAGCTGTCCCCATGCCTCTCTTTTGCAATTATCATTGTTGAACTGTAAACCATGATAAGGCCGAATAGTATAAGCATCGTTAATGTTATCATCAGGACCTTGTCAATTCCTACACTTTTAACCATTCTGCATTTCACCTATAAATCTATTTACTGCCGATTTAAAATCATTGCCGCGTTCCTCAAAATTATTGTACATATCATAACTGGCACATCCCGGTGATAATAACAGAGTCCCTCCCGACTCTTTCAGGATCGAATATCCGGTTAAAACTCCCTCATACATTGATTTAATGTTTTTTAGAAAATTCTTCTTTGCACAAAGTTGATCTTCAATTATCTTTGAAGCCTCTCCAATTAAGAGAACTTTTTTGACATTTTTGCCAATATAATCTGAAAATGCCGTAAAATCACCACCCTTATCTTTTCCCCCGACGATAATTACAATGTCCCCCTCGATTCCTGACACTGCCTTCAATGCAGCATCAATATTTGTAGCTTTTGAATCATTCACAAAATTTACATTGTTTATCGAACCACAAAATTCAACCCTGTGAGGCAGACCGTAAAAACTCGATAAACTTTTGGAAAAAGCTTTTATATCCGCACCGGTGATTGCAGCTGCAAGAGCCGCAGCCATGATATTTTCAACATTGTAATCTCCTATAAGGGGATTAGATGCCAGATTAATCAATTCATTTGTCCCATTAATTTCAATAGCAATTTTGCCCTCTTTTAAGTATGCATTTAATTCGGGTTTAAATTCTCTTCCCCGGAACCAAAGCAAATTCGACAGAATTTTTTCACTATTCCGCAAATAAAAATTTTGAAGTTCACTATCATTAAAATTAAATATAATATAATCATCTTCTGTCTGATTTTTCAGTAAATTCATCTTTGCTGTTTTATAATTTTCAAATTCCGGATACCTGTCCAGGTGATCTGGCGTAATATTAAGAAAAACAGAAACAAAGGGTTTAAATTTTTTTATCTCTTCAAGCTGAAAACTTGATACTTCAATGACAACAATAGCATCAGCATCAATGAGGCTGATCACAGATATAAACGGAGTGCCTATATTTCCACATAAAACAGATTTTTTCCCTCCATGTTGAAGGAAATGATGGATCAGGCTTACCGTTGTTGACTTCCCGTTACTTCCGGTAACGGCAATGATTGGATTTGATATATATCTTGAAGCAAATTCAACTTCAGATACTATTTCAACATTTGAATTACGCAGAGTGTCAAACCTCGATTCACGGCCGTTTATACCCGGACTGAGAACAATCGTCCCGAGGGTTTTAAGTTTATCAAATTCATTGGGACCTTTGAGCACCGTAATGTCGGCCAAAGAATTAAAATTTTGAGTATCAATCTTTTTTTTTAAGTTATCATCATAGATTACTACAGGCTCTCCGAATCCTTTTTCTGCAAGAAAATTGAGAACACCTTTCCCTGTTTTTCCATATCCGACAATTCCAATTCCTTTATTCATTGTCCAGTTCCTTCATCGCATTCTCAAGTGCTATTCCCCGGGAGGCTTTAAAGAGTATTACATATTTTTCACTATTGAAATTCTTTAAAAATTTTCCCGCTTCAACTGCATTTTCAAAAGAGTTTATATGAGCTTCGGGAAACCCCTCCTGGCTTGCACCCTCAGCTATCTTTTTTGCTCTGATCCCAACCGTTACCAGGCGGGAATAGTCAAGGCTTGCGAAATATTTTCCTGCTTTACTATGAAAGGAATCTTCTAATTCGCCCAGTTCAAGCATATCTCCGATAACTGCAATTTTTTTTTCTGAATATTCAGAGTCAACCCACTTTAGTGTTTTTTCCAATGCAATGGGATTTGAATTATATGTTTCATCAATAACTGTAAAATTTCCCAGTTTTTTAACCGCTCCCCTGTTGGATATCGGTTTAATATTTTTTATTGCTTTTTGTATTTCCCAGTTTTTCATTCCGCAGTTCTGGGCAGTTAAAATCGCCGGGAACAAATTTTCAAGATGGACACTGTTAATCAGAGAAGTATTAAAATCGGATTCAATTCCAAAAAAATCAGCAGTTATTACTGAACCTGTTTTTCCTCTCTCTATTTTGTCCAATACAATATTGTTTTTCTCATAATCTCTTCCAAAAAAGATTATTCTCCCTTTTTTGCCTTGTGCCGCATCAAGAATATGATCAGAATCTCCGGAAACAAATGCAATTGAATCAGAATCAAGGTAGTTCAGAATTTCAATCTTTCCCTTTGCTACATTTTCGAGAGTTTTTAAAAACTCCATATGAACGGGAAATACATTTAATATTATTGCAATATCCGGTCTCAGTATTTCTGCAAGTAGATCGATTTCTCCTATACCGGGGTAACTCATAGCCAGCTCGAAAACCGCAAAATCTTCATCTCCGTCAATTCCCATTAAGGAAAACGGCATCCCTATCCAGTTATTCCAGTTTTCAAATGATCTGAAAACTTTGAATTTCTCAGACAATAATTCTGCAATGAATTCTTTCGTGGTTGTTTTTCCGGCACTGCCGGTTACTCCTATATACCTGATCTTACTGAATTTACTCCTTATAAATGATGCTAATTTGTGAGCAGCACTCAACGTGTTATCGACCGATATTAGAGGAATATTTGTCAAATTTTTATCAAAATCATTGTTTACAACCGCCCCGACATCACTTCTTTTAAGATCAGGGACATATTTGTGACCGTCACCGGAATCGGAATTAAGTGCAAAGAATAGTGTGGGCTTCTCAACTATATTTCGTGAGTCAAACTGGAAATCAGATATAATAAAATCTTTTGAAAAATTGTATATATCACCACCAATTGCATCGGCAATTTCCCTGAATGAAAGATCAGGCACTGAAACCCTCCTTAATAATTGAAGTTACAACTTCTCTATCGTCAAAGTGAATTGTTCGCTCTTTAAATATCTGGTAGTCTTCATGTCCTTTTCCTGCGATCACTACTATATCACCCGGATCCGCTTCCGAAATAGCGGCTGATATAGCTTTTTTTCTGTTGGCTTCAACAACATATTCCGAAAAACCATCTAAAAATCCTTTTTTGATATCAGAAATAATTTCCATCGGATCTTCATTTCTCGGATTATCACTTGTAACTATAACAAAATCAGAATACTCACAAGCTGCCCTTCCCATTCTTGGCCTTTTAGTTTTATCCCGTGATCCGCCTGCTCCAAAGATAAGAATAATCCGCTTTTCAGTTAGTTCCCTGAGAGATATCAGAAGATTTTTTAATGCATCATCGGTATGAGCATAATCAACAAGTACAGTGAAATCATTCTTATAAACTACATTTAATCTGCCTGTAATCTGCTGAAATCCGGAAATACCATCTTCAATATCAACTATCCTTACTTCTGAAACAGTTGATGACGCAACCGCCGCTAAAATATTTAGAAGATTAATTCTGCCAAGCAGAGGACAGTCTATCCTGATCATTCCGGCAGGTGTTTCTATTTTTGCTTCAATTCCATTCATACTTAACTTATAATCAATTGGATATACATCTGCATTTTTATTGAATCCATAAGTTATAAACTTACTGTTAATTCTGTCTATGATCTTATCTGACATTGGATCTTCAATATTTAAAACAGCAGTCCCGTTTCCGGACAATCTGTCAAACAGAGATAGCTTGGCTTCAAAATAGGAGTTCATATTACCGTGGAAATCGAGATGATCTCCTGAAAAATTTGTGAATACCGCCTGAGAAAATTCAATATTTTCTACCCGGTTCATTGCTAATGCAGCAGATGAAACTTCCATAATTACCGAATCAAAATTATTATTGCAATCAATAGATAAAAATCTGAATAGATCACTTATCTCGGGAGTAGTAAGAAAAGATTTTTTATGAATATTATTTATTTCCATCCCGAGAGTTCCTATCTTTACCGGTTTTTCAATTCTTTTTTTTATCCCGTATATCATTGAAACCACACTGGTTTTCCCATTTGTCCCCGTGACACCAATCACATTTTTCTCTCTAAGCGGATAGTTAAAGATTATTTCAGATAAAACACCAAGTGTTTTTCTTACATTCTTGACCCTTAGCCAAGCCGGATTTTTATAATTCCTGTCACTTTCATTGCATGAAACTACCATTTCGGCTCCGCGCGAAACCGCATCTCCTATAAAATTGTTCCCGTTAAATCTTGATCCTTCAATTGCTGTAAAACAGCATCCCGGAACAATCTGACGAGAATCATAGTGGATATCTGTAATATTTTTATTTGAGTTACCTGAAAATGAGATAAACTCAACTTTATTTAAAATTTCCGATATTCTCATTATATCCTCATCCCCGTCCCGCTATCTAGCTTAACGTCTATATTTTTCAATATGATTATTCGCTTTGCAATTGATTTAAAAAGCGGTGCAGCAACATCTCCTCCGTAAAAGCTTCCCTTCGGTTCATTTATAACGATAAACATTGTAATAACAGGATTCCCGGCCGGGAAAAAACCTCCGAAAGAAGAGACATATTTATTAATGAATCTGTTTCCCCTGAATTTTTTTGCGGTACCTGTTTTTCCGGCTATTTCAACAGTACTCAAAAAGGCCTTTTTCCCGGTCCCTCTTTTAACTACATCGACCATCACATCTCTTAATTTAGCGGCAATTTCCCGGGAGATTATTCTTTTCCTGGTTAATTTTTTAAAAAGGTATCCCTTTACCGACTTTAATATTACCGGTTCCACAAGAAAACCGCCGGAAGCAATTACATTGAATGCCCTGGTCATTTGAATAGGTGTAACATAAACTTCATAACCGTGTGATAAATAGGCCGATGAGTACCTGTTCCATCTCTCCAGAGGATTGAGAATACCCTTTTCTACCGCCGGTAGACGGATATTGGGTGCAGACCCGATCCCGAATTTTTTTAAATCATTATAAAACCTGTTATCGCCTATTCTCATTCCGACTCTTGCTGCACCGATATTACTGGAAAGGACTATCACATCTCTAAAACTCAGTTGTTCAAATGGATGTTCATCGGTTATTTTAAGATTGTTTATTGAATAAACTCCGTTATAACAGTTTATAGTTTCAGAAAAATTGCAGACATTATGCAAGAGAGCGGAAGATGCAAGTATAATCTTGAAAGTAGAGCCTGGATAATAGAGAAAAGAGAGAGAATTATTTTTAACAATTTTGGGGCTGGTATATCTAATCCTCCCGGGGTTATAGAAGGGATAACTCGCCATTGCTATTATGGATCCCGTTGAACTGTTCATTACAATGACAGAACCTGAAACCGCATTATATTTTTTTACTGTTTTTTTTAATTCACTCTGAACAAAGAACTGAACAGCAGAATCTATTGTTAATTTAAGATCTTTTCCTGTCACCCTTTCACTTATATTCTCAAATTTAAATATTTTACTCCGGGCATCAATGCTGGCACTGATTTTTCCACCTTTCCCCCTGATTACGGATTCCATTGAGTATTCAATTCCGGCGAGACCCTGCTCATCAACTCCAACTCCGCCAAGGATATGACCTGCAAGTTGTGAATTAGGATATATCCTTTTGTATTCATCGACAAATGAATATTTTGATGTGTAACCTGACTGGTTCAGACTTTTCACTGCATTATATTCTTTCTCACTTAATTTTCTCTTTATCCAGATAAAATTTTTCCCTTTTTTTATTCTCATAAGAATTTTTTTTGCTGAAGAAGAACTGATCCTGATCACTCTCCTGATTTTTTTAAACAGACTCAAAGAACTTTTTCTGCTCCTGTTTGAAATAAACAGAGATTTTGACTGGATTGAGATAGCAAGCACTTCATTATTGTAATCAAAAATCGTTCCTCTTTTCGGATGAAGGGTCAGAGTTCGGTTGCTTTGACTCCTGATCTTACCGAGATATTTATTGAATCCCAGAACCTGAATTTTTATTAACATAAAAACAATTGCAATAATCCAAATCATGAAGATCGAAAAAACAATTGAAACTCTTTTTCTCTCAGACCGGTTTATCTTCATTTTTATTAGTTTCCGTAAATACGTATGATCTGCTTTCCCGAAGGGTATACGTATCCAAGTCTGCTTTTCACTCTTTTCTCTATTCTTCCAAGTTCGGTTAATTTTGCTTTTTTTGCCTCGAGTATATCTATTTCTTCCTGAAGTCTCTCCTGTTCAAGAATCATCTTTTGCTGTTCATAACCATAGTCAATATTTTTCAGGTTCAGGCTGGAATATGTGAAAAGAAGAAAAAAGATAATTATTGAAAAAAAAATAATAATTCTTCCGAAGTATTTTTTTTTCTTCATTGGATAGATGCTGCCCTCATTTTTGCCGATCTTGAAGCAAAGTTCATTGAAATCTCTTCATCCGAAGGTTTAAAGGGAAATGGTTTTATCAAATCAAGTCTTCCCTTTGATGCCTCTGATTTCATTGTTCTTTTTACAATCCTGTCCTCAATTGAGTGATAAGTTAAAAATATGAACAGTGCACCCTTACCAAGGTAATCCGGAATTTTAGTTATAAATTCCTCAACTCTTTCCAACTCACGGTTCACAAATATTCTAAGTGCCTGAAATACCCTGGCTGCGGGATGTGACCTGCCTCTTACCGGTCTCCATCCGTATACTTCTTCGACTATATTTTTTAATTCCCCTGTAGTATCAATTGGATGGAACAACCTTTTTTCGATAATTCTCTTTGCAAGTTTATCCGGGGATGAAATATCTCCAAAATCCGAAAATATAGTCATCAGATCAGCCTCTTTGAATTTATTTATAACTTCATGAGCGGAAGGTTCTGAAGAGCGGTCTTTTCTCATATCAAGTTTTGAATCCGATATATGAGAAAATCCCCTGGATCCATTTTTTAGCTGAAACATGGACAAACCCGGGTCAATTAGAACTCCTGAAATTTTATCCCACTCAATCTTTCCTGAGTCAAATATATCCTCATAAGGCAAATTGATCAAAGTTACACGTCCTTTAAATCTCTTCAGATTTTCTCCGGCAATCTTCAAACTTTCTTTATCCATATCTATCCCTATTACTATGGAATCCGGGATCTTTTCCAAAATTAATCCTGCATGCCCTCCGAGTCCCACTGTACAATCAATAAAAACACCCCCGGTTCTGCGGCTTAGAACAGAGATAACTTCTCTATTCATTACCGGAAAATGATAAGTCTCCATTTAATATCCCGGAAATTTCATCCAGTTCCCGGTCGGAAAATGAGCGGGATGCATATTTATCTTCATATGTTTCACAGTTCCAGATAGCTATATAATCAATTTGTCCAATGATCAGCACATTTTCCAGAATTCCTGCTTTTTCTTTAAGCTTCGGAGGAATTAAAATTCTTCCCCTGGGATCTATTTCGGTTTCGGTTCCCCAATAAGAGGTTAATCTTATGAAATCCTCTATTTTTCTGCTTCTGAATTTATATCTTTCGATATTCTGTTCGATCTTTTCCCAGATCGAAAGCGGATAGAAGAGTATATGATCTCCATTGACTGAGGTCAGATATACATCCCTTCCAAACTGATTTTCTAAAATACCCATATATTTTGAGGGTATTTTTATCCTGTTCCTGTCATCGATTTTCAGGGTAAAACTCCCCCTAAAACGCTTAATTATCCCATTTTGTCCCATTTTCTCCCATTCATATTAATATATATATACTTTAAATGTCAAGAAATTTCAAAAAAAAATGTGCAATTTAAAAAAAAAAAAAATTTTTTTTTATTTTTTTTCTTGACACCCTATATCTAGTGCTCTACAATCTTAAAATAACTATATATGAAGTTAAGGAGGTGGAATGGAAAATTTTCCAGATAACGCGTTAAAGATCCTGAAAGCGAGGTATTTTAAAAAAAATGCAGACGGATCATTTCTAGAAAAAAAACCCTCTGATCTGTTCTCAAGGGTTTCAAAATATATTGCAAAAGCCGAAAAAACGGAAAAAGAGAAAAAGAAGTGGGAAAAGATCTTTTTCGAATCAATGATGAACCGTGATTTTATGCCTAACTCACCAACATTAACCGGCGCTGACAGGGGGATGTGCCTCTCCGCATGTTTCGTTCTCCCCATTGAAGACTCATTGGAAAATATTTTTGAAACTGTCAAAAATGCCGCTCTGGTTCATAAAGAAGGAGGAGGGACAGGATTTGATTTTTCAAGGATTCGTCCACAGGGAAGTTTTGTAAAAAAAACCCAGGGAATTGCATCAGGTCCGGTTTCATTTTTGAAAGTTATTGATGCCGGAACAGAGGCAGTCAAACAGGGAGGAACAAGAAGGGGAGCTAATATGGGGGTTCTCAGGGTAGATCATCCCGATATAAGAGAATTTATTACCATGAAACTCGACGGCCGAACTGCTCAAAACTTCAATATCTCAGTAGCGATCACCGAAAAGTTTGTTGAAGCACTGAAGAAAGAATCACTTTATGACCTGATTGATCCTTCTTCAGGAAAATCAAGTGGAAAAATGGAGGCAAAGGAGATCTTCGACCTTATAGTCGATTCCGCATGGAGAAACGGAGACCCGGGTCTGATATTTATTGACAGAGTAAACAAATTGAATCCAACACGTTTGCAGGGGCCCATAAGGGCTACAAATCCATGCGGGGAACAGCCTCTGCATGATTATGAATCATGTAATCTGGGTTCAATAAATCTTTCAAATTATTTTAAAGAAGACGGAAAAGACCAATTTGACTGGGACAGATTTGCCAAATCGATCAATATGGGAGTCAGATTTCTTGATAATGTGATTGATATGAACATATATCCGCTCAAACAAATTGACGAAATCGCAAAATCAAACAGGCGTATAGGTCTCGGGGTCATGGGATTTGCAGATCTTTTGATTAAAAGAAAGATCAAATATAACACTAATAAGGCAAGAAAGTTTGGAGAAAACATCGCCCGCTTTCTGAAAAAAGAGGCGACTATAGCATCGGAACAACTTGCTGTGGAAAGAGGCAGTTTTCCTAACATAGAAAAATCTGTCTATAAAGGGAAAAAGATGCGGAATGCCACCATTCTGACAGTCGCCCCTACAGGGACTATATCCAGGATAGCAGGCTGTTCCTCAAGTATTGAACCGGTATTTGCATTTAAGATTATTTCAAAAATTCTTGACGGTGAAATAAAAGATTACCACCCGCTATATCAGGAGTGGGAAGAAAAAAATGAGGGCAAAGAGATTCCTGATTATTTTGTAACAGCATCAGAAATTTCTCCGCAGGACCATCTGAAAATGCAGGAAATGTTCCAGAAAAGTGTAGATAGTGCAGTATCAAAAACTATAAATTTTTCAAATAGTGCTTCAAGGAATGATATCGCTGATGCGTACTTTGCAGCCTTCGATATGCAAATTAAGGGGATAACAGTTTACAGAGACGGATGCAGAGCTACTCAGGTACTAAATAAGATGGACCAGGGTGACTCTCCACAACCAATGGACAGACCCGATTCACTCCCCTCAACAACCCATAAAATTTCGACCGGACTCGGCAGACTGTACATCACAATTACTCATTTTAACTACCAGCCTTTTGAAGTGTTCTGCTCAATTGGTAAGAGCGGTTATACAACTATGGCTGATGCAGAAGCCATCGGAAGACTGACATCCCTTGCACTAAGAAGCGGTATATCAGCAGCTGATGTTGTCAGTCAGTTAAAAGGTATAGGTGGTTCGGAACCTACTTTCCACAACGGTGCATTAATCCAGTCAATTCCCGATGCAATAGCCCAGGCTCTTGAAAAGCATATAGGGGAAGTATCTTTAAAAAATAGCGATGTTAATTCTATTAACTGCCCCATGTGCGGAGCAACACTTCCTGATGAAAAATGTCCCACATGTCCCAATTGTGCATGGACCAGATGCGGAGGAACCTGACGGAATTATCTATTTTTCAACTTTCAGGACATTCTTAATTGCATCTTCGAAACTGGATTTGGGCAATGCTCCCATAGCCATTTGAGGTTTTTCATCTTTGGGGCAAAAAAGGATTGAAGGAATACTTGTGACCTGGAATGCACCGGCCAGTTCTCTTTCTGCCTCAGTATCTACTTTATATATATTTACTTTTCCCTCATATTCTTTCTGAAGTTTTTCAAGAACGGGAGCTACCATTTTACAGGGTTGGCACCAGTCAGCATAAAAGTCAATTATGGATGGTAGTTCACCCTTGTACTTCCACTCTTTCTCTTTCTCATAATCAAATATTTTTTCAATAAAACTCTCTTTTGTCAGGTGTTCCATATTACTCCTTTTCTATTGTTAAATTTTAATTATACAACAAATCCCACCCCTGGTCAAGATCATTCCAGCTCGGGAGAATAATTTTCAAGTTCTGTCAATGTTTTACTTAATTCAAGTACTTCAAGAGGGCAGTCAAGCCAATCATTCTTCCAGCATATTAATATATCACATTTATCAATAATGCTCTTATCTCCAACCGCATCAGAACTTCTTAGAGAAAAGTTGGCAATAATACTTTCCCATGTTTTACTTTTATCTCCGGTTTTTCTTTTAGCCCGGAAGAATTCTCCTTTTTGCGGGAATTGTTCAATCATGAAACTTAGCTCTTCACATACAATTCCGAAAATAAGCATCAATTCACCTTTATTTGAAGGGGGAGATTTTAATCCGCGAAAATTTACTTTATCTATATTTCGAATTGGCTTTACTGTTTTAGGAATAATTTTAACCTTCTTTTTCTTTTTGCGAATTTCGGAGATCAGGTTATCTAAATTTACATTATCAGTGCGAAAATCAATCCCGGAGTCTTCCCCGGATGAATTTTCTTCGTTAATTTCCAGTCTCTTTTTTTTGTTTTCACTTACACTCTTTGAATTGAATTTGCCGCCATTAAGGATAAGATCATTTCTGTTCACCGAAACAAGAGTATCATCAAGATTGAAAACCGACGAATCCGAATTAAATGTCTCAATTTCATGGTTATTTGATTTATCTTTTTCGGTTACAAAATCCGGGAACTTTTTTTTTGCAAGTTTCATTGCTTCATCAAGGGTCCGCCATCTCTTAGTATATTCCCCGCTTGGATATTTTCCACTGTCTTCAATAAGCGACAAAGTCGGGATTTCACCATAGCGGTTATGCAACCTTACGAGATCTTCAAGAAGTTTTGCATCGGATATATCATTTTCTTTTGTCTGGATGCTGCCAAGTCCGGCCTCTTTCAAAGCATCCGGCCAGGAAACTATGTAAAAATCAATAGTTTTTTCAGGTATCAGTGTTCTTGATATAAAGTCACTTCTCTCAAGTTTGTCTTTCCCCAATTCCGCAGCTATTCGCTGCATTTCTTTGATAATCTGTTTTTTATCATACATATTAAATAGTTCTTTTTAATGTTTGCTCCCTACCGGCACCATTAGAGACATATTCTATTGAAATTCCAATAAAATCTTCAATAAATTCAATATACTTTTTTGCATTGACCGGAAGTTCTGAATAATTAGAAATCCGGCTTATATCTGTTTTCCATCCCTCAATGCTGGAAAGCTCGACGGTTACATTTTCTAAATATTCCGCATGAGGCAGAAAACCCGAACGTTTTCCCCCGGTTTTGTATGAAGTAACTACATCTATCGAATCCAATTCATCCAGAACATCCATTTTTGTCAGGAATAGTGTGTTAATCCCATTTATCATTACAGCATATTTCAGAGCAACAAGATCAAGCCATCCCACCCTGCGAGGCCTCCCTGTTGTTGCACCATACTCCTTTCCTTTTTCCCTTAAATACTCTCCTTTTTCATTTTTCAATTCAGATGGGAACGGACCGCTTCCTACTCTCGTAGTATAAGCTTTTGTGACACCTATAACTTTATTTATTGCACGATGGGATAAACCTGTCCCGGTTAAAATTCCACCAACGGTAGGATTCGAAGAAGTTACAAATGGAAATGTTCCGAAATTAATATCAAGCAGTGCACCCTGGGCTCCTTCAAACAGAATTTTGTTCCCGTTTGAGTTTAATTCATTCAGATATGCCACGGTATCCTTTACATATTCACTTATATCTTCGCCTGCGGAAATATATTCATCAATAAAATCATTATCGGAAATTTTTTCACCTGAATATAATTCAATCCTTCTGTTATAATATTCACTTAATCGAGTGACCTTCTTCCTGAATATCTCTTTATTTATCAGATCATGGATAAATACCGATCTTCTTCCCGTAAGATCTTCATAAGCAGGTCCTATACCCCGTTTAGTAGTACCGATTCCGGTGACTCCGGATTGTTCAAAAATTGTATCAAGCCGCTGATGAAACGGAAGAATCACAGGTGCCATTGAACTGATAACAAGATTCTTAAATTTAACTCCGAACTCCCTAATCCTGTTTATTTCTTTGACAAGTTCTACAGGATTGATAACAACACCATTTCCGATTACTGAGACGGTTTTATCTGAAAAAATTCCTGACGGAAGAAGATGAAGAACAATTTTATTCCCTTTATAATATATAGTATGTCCGGCATTATGACCACCCTGGTAACGTACAACGACATCAAAATCCTTTGCGAGAAAATCAATAGCTTTGCCCTTGCCTTCATCTCCCCACTGAAGTCCCATTACACCTAAATTCAAATTTATCTCCTTCACGGCGGTCATTGCAACAATCAGTTGATTTTAGCAGAGTAGTCCCTCTATTTCAATCTATACAATGCGGATTTTAATAAACTCAATTTAATATCCGACAAGTGATCTCAATACTTTCACAAATCT
>CAZNLS010000003.1:4572-6875 GCA_964573895.1 uncultured Clostridia bacterium | reverse complement strand
AGACATAAAATCCTTCATCCGAGAGATACTCTTCAAGGGATACCCTTACTATCTCTTCATCATCCACAATTAGTACAGTTATAGGCTTTTTCATAAAACTACTCTATATAATATGGAAGCTTTATAATGAAAGTTGTTCCTTTATCTTTCTCCGAGTCAACATATATAATCCCTTTGTGGTTTGAAGTAATAATAAAATATGATACAGACAGCCCCAGACCTGTCCCCTCGCCAACTTCTTTAGTTGTAAAAAAAGGTTCAAAAACCCTCTTCCTGGTCTCTTCATCCATTCCGGGTCCATTATCTGAAATTTTTAGAACAGCCATTCTGTTTTCTTTTTTCAGATCAATATTAATACAGGGTTCTATATTTTTTTTACCATGAATAATTAATGCCTGGACAGCATTTTTCAGAAGATTAAGAATAACCTGCTGGATCTCATTTTTAATACATTTAACAGGTGGTATTTGTGGTTTATCTGAAAATTTAATTATGATATGCCTGAAATCATATTTTTTCTTCAGATCATAGTCATTTCTGGCAAGTTCTATTGTAGATGCGACCACTTCGGAAAGGTCTACCTCCTCTTTTTTCTGTTCACTTCTTCTGCTGAAATTCAACATATTAGTAACTATATCTGATGCCCGTTCTCCCGATTTCTGAATAATTTTTATAAACTCAAGAATTTTCTGTTTTTCCAGAAAGAGTTTTAAATTATCAAAATTTATCCCGCACTCTTCAGCAGTCTTTACATTTGACTGAAATGAATCCGAAAATCTTCTTATGATATTTTGTGAACCTAACAGGATACCACCGAGCGGGTTGTTTATTTCGTGAGCCATGCCGGCCGCGAGTCCTCCCACCGACATCATTTTTTCAGTCTGCATCATCATGTTCTCTATCCTGACACGGGATGTGACATCATCCATCCTGATTACAGCTCCCTCAACCCCGTTTGCAACCAGCGGATAAATCATAATATCTGTATACTGGACATTATCTTTGATTTTCGCAAGAACCTTCTCCACTTTTTGCGGACTCTTCTGTTTAATCGATTCTTTAAAAAGTTCAAGATCTTTTTCAAACTGAGGGAACAGATCGGGTAGTGATTTCCCTATTGCATCTGCACTCTCTACAGATGTTTTTCTTTCGGCTTCAGCATTCCACTGGGTTACAAAACCATTAACATCGACCCCTATCAAAATTGAAGGCATGGAGTCAATGATGTTCTTCAGATAGAGACGCATATGTTCAAGATTTTCCCTGTGAGTCTTCAGCGATATTGTCATTTTATTGAACATCTCTGTGAGAATTCCTATCTCATCTTTTGTTACCGGTTTTATATGGAAATCGAGATCTCCTTTCGAAACAGCCTCTGCACCTTCAGAGAGATTTACTATCGGTGCAGACAGTTTTCTGCCGAGGAAAAAACTAAGAGCAATCGTTATCAGAAAAATCAGAGCGGAAACCCAGATAAGGCTCCTGATGTCAAGCCTTTTAGAGGTGATAAGATCATCAATTCTAAAAAATACATCGGCAAATCCGATATTTTTCCCAATACTGTCACTTATAAGAATACGATTTACCAGATATGTCTTTTCATCCAATATGACTCTTGAAACACTCAATTCATGATTCTCTTCCCTATTGGAGGCTAATGCATATTCCGGAAAAAATCTCTCTCCATTCTGGTCCAGGAATGTTGTACCTAATTTTTTTTGCATGCAATAGAATATTATTTCAGACTTGACATTTTCCCTGATCTGATCAGCCACCTCCGAATCAACCGGCATTTCTAATATGAGTAATCCCGATATCTGAAAAGTATCCTTATCTATTATGGGCGATACAGAGAGAAGAGAAATATTATTTCCGATTTTTAGAATACCTGATTTCCTAAGAATAGGATCCTTCCTCGACTTAAAAAAAGGCATTCTAAGAAAATTCTCTTTTGCCAGATTACTCTTTTGAGCAAAATTTTTTGTTATTACAACCTCTTTTTTATTGTTTAGAATTCTGATATTTGTTGATGCGAGAAAAAATGCTTTCAATTCTATCATTGTAAGTATATCATCAATGTTTTTCATATTTCCGGAAACTTCTTTCAATTCAGAAAGGAAAAGAGCCTTTCTTGTTAAATCACCCAGGTACTCATGAAACAGATTTTCTACATTCCTCGATAAATCAACGACCTCCTGTTCAGCAAATTTTTCATATCTGTTAGAAATCGATCTGATTGAAAATATAATTGAAATTATTGAAGTCAAAGCTGCTATTAATAAAAATGAGAGCAGAAGTTTGAC
>CAZNLS010000003.1:0-4472 GCA_964573895.1 uncultured Clostridia bacterium | reverse complement strand
TGAAAAATTTGCAAATCCCATTGAAGCCAGTTTTTTGGAAAATAGTGGTCTCAGGAACGAATCAGAGTCGGGATAATCTGCAATCCATCCTGAAAATGTCATGTCATAAATACCGCGGATTATCATATCATTGTATTTTTTTTCAGTATCTACTCTGATTATTTTCAGGTCGATTCCGGCGGATTTGAGGGATCTTTTAAACAATGAAATCAGATTCAGACTTAATTCAGAATCTTCAAAGATGATGAAATTCAGCTTCAGATCTCCCGGTCTATTTTTTTTTATTTTTTTTATAATTTCATTTGCTTTTTTTACTGAAAAGGAATAAAGATTCCTGTCTGAATAACCGGGGAGACCCTCCGGGATAATTGAACAAACAGGACTGACATAATCCTGATAAACCATTTTAATAAAATTCCGGTTCCACAAAAAATTTAATGCTTTTCTAAACTCTTTTTTTCTAAATAACATGTGATTAAGATTAAATGCAATAAAATTAATCGAAAGATTTTTAGAATAAGCTCTACCTACCCATTTTAATCCCCTCAGCATCGGCATTTTTGAGATAGAATAACTGAACATAATATCTATACTCCGGTTCTTGAACATATTCAGCATATGATTAAAATTCTTTATGATTAAACTTGAATATTTTTTATACGTTGGCCTCTTTCCCCAATAATTTTCATTTCTGACCAGGTCTATCCGCTTATCATTTTTCCATAATCCTAAATAGAATGGGCCGGTTCCAACGGGATGTATCCTAAATTCAGCTCCGTATTTTTTCACAGCCTCTGGTGAAACAATAGATGCACAGTCAACGCTCAGCATGAGTGGAAAGGCTGCGATTGGTTCTTTTAGAATAAATTCAACAGTAAATTCATCAATTTTTTTTACATTTTCTAAAGCAAAAAATATCTCATCAAAAAGCGGGAATTCATAATATCTGAATTTTGACTTTTTGTCATATATCCGCTGAAATGAAAATACTACTGAATTCGCATCCATTTTGCTTGAATCATGAAAAACAACATCTCTTCTCAATTTAAAGATCCATTTTTTCCCATTATTCTCGGAGCGCCAGGAGAGGGCGAGGGAAGGTAAAACTCTTCCGGTTGAAAGATCAACATATGTAAGTGTTTCAAAAATCCCATTTATATAAACTGAAGCAGTATCATCCCAGACTTCAGCAGGGTCCAGAGAATCCGGACCGCTGTTTAATCCCGATATGATTACTCCTCTTTCAGCACTATTGACAGTAATTGCCAGTAATAAAAGAGCAGGAACAACGAATAGTAATAGCCTTTTCAATTTTCCTCCTTTATACAATCTTTAAAAAAGATGTATGAAAATCTGTTTATCCTGATATTAGAGATAGATGAATTATAAACAATAATATCGTTTTGATTATAGAGAGGGATCCAGGGGAGATCATTATGAATAATCTTCTGGATCCTGAAATATATCTTCCGCCTTTTCACAGGATTTAATTCAATCCTGCCTCTCTCTAGAAGGGAGTTGAGCAAAGGATTCTCATATCCGGTCCTGTTCACATTACCCTTCCTGTTGCTGAATATGGGATATAGGAATACATCGGGATCAGGAATATTACCCTGCCATCCAAGCATAAACATATCGTAATTTCCGGCATCCAGTTTTTTTCGCAGGTCAGAAAAATTCATAGGCCTTTTTCTTATAGTGATATTGATTTTCCTGGCTGATCTTAAAAAAGCATTCGCAAATCGTTCAAGATTTTTTGATGTGAAGGAATAGGCCAGTTCCAGTGTAATATTTTTTTTTATACCTGCTTGCGCAATTAATTTTTTTGCCTTATTGATATCAAATTGATAATCTTTTATATCTTTATTAAATCCAAAAATCCCCGAAGGAACCGGTGTTGAAACATTTTTGGCAAAATTCTGTAAAATATGTTTAACAAGTTTTTTTTTATCAATAAGGTGTGCAATTGCTCTCCTTACCTTAAGTTTGCTCATTGGAGCTTTTTTCATATTGAATCCCAGATAGTGTATTGACAAAGAAGGTTTTGATATAATATTAAGAACTTTTCTTTCTCTAATCTCAGTATATTCCTTGTAAGATTCAACAACCGTTACATCTCCCTTATTTTTCCTGATCTGTAGTAATCTCCAGGCAGGATCTGTAACTATCTTAAAAACAACTCTTGCTATATTAATTTTCTTTTCCCAGTAATTCATATTCCTGGCGATCGTTACAAATCTTCCTCTATCCCATTTTACAAATTTGAAGGGGCCTGTACCGATAGGTTCGAACTTCCTGTTTAAAAAACTGTTTTTCGGAATTATGAGAGCTGTGGTAGTTGATAATTGAAAGAGAAAGGGTATGTAGGGCTTCTTCAAAACAAAACGAATTTTGTATTTTGATATTTTTTCAATTTTTTCAAGTATTGAAATATAAAACAGGTTCCAATATTTATATTTTTCAGGATTTTTTAATCTGCTATTAAATGTATACAAAACATCTTCAGAATCAAATTCCCTGCCATTGTGGAACCTTACCCCTTTTCTAAGATCAAACTCCCAAATTTTTCCGCCTGAAAAACTCTTCCATCCCACTGCCAGGGAGGGCTCGACCGAATTGTAATCTTTTCCCGCCCTTACCAGGCCTTCAAAAATATTATTGAGCACTTCTCCTGAATAAAAATCGGAACTCAGTGCCGGGTCCAGAGTCTCAATATCTGTGGATGTCAGAAAAATAATTGAGTTATTTTGAGTATAAATAACCGAAGTAAGCAAAACAAAAGAAATATAAAAAACCAAAATTTTTATTTTTGAATAAACCCGATGATTCAGATAGTCCTTAAATACCGGATTCTCACTTTTCACATAAAATATAATAGAATAAAAAAAGCAATTTCTCAACTTATTTACCAAGCACAAAATTTAATCAAAAAAAAAGGGAGGTTCTTCCGAACCCCCCTCTCTTTTATTGTGCCCGTTTAAAATAAACGGTTTATAGCCATTCCGCTCTTTTCAAGTTTATTGTTCTTTCCGTTGCAATCATCGTTGTTTTTATTACCATCCATGTAGATATCCGGATCATACTGAATAAGAAGTTTGTACATCGGAGGAAATTCTCCTTCATTCGGTGAGGATGAGTACCAGTCTCTTTCAAAGTAGAAGCTGAATGATGCACCAGCTGCAAGCGAACTGAATGATTTTGTCTTTCTCAGCGTACTGCCTTCATAAAGATAAGCCATTCCGCCTCCGCCGCTGAAGTTCTTTGCTCCAACATTTTTCACAACACCTGTTATTCTGACTTTCCCTCTGAATGTTGAATATTTCCTGACTATTCTAAATTGAATATCGAATGCCGCAGGATCAACACAACCAAACTTCATTAGTGTAGGTGATACCTTTAAAACCGGCTTTAAAACCCGGATGTTTTTCAATGTTGCAGATTTGATGCTATTGCTATTGCAGCTCAACCTTGCAGTTTTTATATTATTCGCCTCATTATACTCATGCAAAACATTATCAACATCTATCTGTGCTTTAACTGTTGCAGTTCCCGAAATTTTTAATCCCGGATCAGCAGCAACCCCATGTGAAAAAGATTTCCCCGGATCGAGAATTATTGTTTCTCTATCATCTACTTTGAGGACTCCATTCACCCATACCCTTTCTCTGAGAACGGTATTAATCTTTGTAGTTCCATTATTATAATGACGGATCCACAATCTGCAATATCTATCAAGATATAGATCCCGGATGTCAATATCAACCCTTCCCTGTCCCGGATCTATCTCACTTCCGCTTCTCAGAATAGTGAAATTTTTCCATATGGTCCCATATGTTTTCTGGGAGGGATATCTGCAATAGACTCCGACTCTGTATACTCCCGGTGTGAGATATGTTGGGATCCTCACTTTTAATTTGGAGTTTGACCATGAAAGAACTATAAGTTTGTTTAATCTTCCTTTATTAATACAGGGTAGTTTTGTTCCCTGAGTAGTTCCCCAGGTGCCATACATATAAAAAGTATCTCCCGGATATCCTGAATTTTTACTCATTGATGTAAACCTGATTCCGCAGGGCTTTGCTTCGGTTGAACCACCTCCGGAAACTTTTATCCTGCAGAAGGACATATTGTTCCGTTCGTTGGATTCCGGCTCTTTATTGCCGGGGTCAACAACCGCTCCCAGATAATACATACCAGCAGGAGTATCGGCAGGTATCCTGTTATTTCCATAAAGAGTAACTTCCTTTGTTTTCCCGGGACCCAGATAAGAAACAAATTCTCTTCCTCCGAGAAGAAGGGCATCTTCCTTATAATTAGGGGTGTAAACTGCAAATCTCATCGGAGCAGACATATCTGATGAAATTATAAGATCAACCGAAAAATTTGAAGTTGGTTTGTTGCCTGCATTTGTGACAAAAACCCTGATCGATTTTTTTAGATCCTGACCCGCTTTTGCTTTACCGGGACATCTG
>CAZNLS010000002.1:30422-58103 GCA_964573895.1 uncultured Clostridia bacterium | reverse complement strand
AAATAGGGTAAACATATATTCAGCCTTATTTGCATATAAAAATAATTTTCCATATTTAAAATTAAATTAAAATTTTTTGAAAAAAAGATATATTTATTCTATAAAATAAATACAGGATATTATAAATTTTAAACTGTTTTTAAAATTTTGGAGAGAAGATGTGAAAAATCGGGATTTGTTAACTGAGATAGAAAATCTGAAAGAGAAAATTAAAAAACTTCAAAGTGATAGTGATGATAAAAGCAGTTTAAGCAATTATGATTTGAAGATCATAGCTGAAAATTCACCGGATGCCATATTTATTACTGATAAGAATGGAAAATATTTATATGTGAACAAAGCGGCTTCAGATCTTCTGGGTTATTCATTTGATGAGTTAATTAAAAAAAATATTACCGAAATTGCTGCCGATGGGGAAAAGAGTGGAAAAAAAGAGAGGTTCAAATACCTTCTTAAAGAGGGAAAATTATTTACTGAAATTAACCTGAAAAGAAAAGATAACTCCATTGTCCCGGTTGATCTGAATGCCGTTGTGCTTCCGAACGGGCTGGTATACGGCAGCTGCAGGGATCTGACACAACGAAAGAGAATGCAGGAAATTCTTACAGAGAGTGAAGAAAAATACAGATCACTCTATGAAAATACCCCAATTTCTTATCAGTCTCTTAATGGTGATGGTAAATTGATTGATGTTAACCCTGAATGGTTAAGAGTTTTGGGATATGAGCGTGAAGAAGTTATAGGAAAATGGTTTGGTGATTTTCTTCATTCGGATTCAAGATCTATTTTTAAGAAAAATTTTCCACTTTTAAAAAAGAGAGGAAATATTTATAATGTCAATTTTAAAATGAAATTAAGAGGAGAAGGTTTTTTAGATATTCTGCTTGATGGACATTCGGGATACAATCCGGATGGTAGTTTTAAACAGACATACTGTACTTTTAAAGATATAACTCTTCAGAAGGAAGCTGAAGCGGCATTAAAAAAATCTGAAATAAAGTATACTACCCTTTTTAATGATCTGAATGATGCTGTTTTTATACATAATTATAAAAAGGAAGGATTTAGTAAATTTATAGAAGTAAATGATTCTGCATGTGAAAAATATGGTTATACCAGGGAGGAATTTCTAAAATTGTCACCGGCAGATATTGCTGATTTTAAGGATGTCAAATTAAGGGGATCTGCCAAAGAGAGACTTAAACTATTTAAAAATAAGTGGATAACTTTTGAGGCAATTCATGTATCCAGAGATAAAAAAACTTTTCCGGTAGAAATCAGTGCAAAACTTTTTGAACTTGAGGGTAAAACAATTGAAATGTCAATTGCAAGAGACATAACCGAGCGTAAAAAAACTGAAGAGGCACTGAAAAAACATCAGAATAATCTTGAGAAATTAATTAAGAACAGGACAAGCGAACTTGAAGAGAAGAATGAACAGCTTGAGCGATTTTATGATGCAGCAATAGACCGTGAATTCAGGGTAAAGGAGCTTCTTGATAAAATTGAAAAACTAAATAAAGAAAAAAAAGATTCCGGTCAGATATTATAAGAGAGCATATTTATTTTAAAAATAGAGAGATATAATTATGAAAAGAAATTTAATAGTTTTAATGTTTTTATTAACCTCATTATCTTTAATTGGTTGTAAAAACGGGCAGGAGATAATAACTGAAGGCAGGAGTGATGATGCCGTTAAATTAAATATCGATCTTAAAGGGAGTCTTCAGAACCCGGCATTTTCACCGGATGGAAAATCGATCGTATTTACAAGATTCAGGAATGGATATAATGTCCCGCCTTCCGATATTTATATTTTTAATCTTGATACCGAACAATTAAAAGAGCTGGTTTCAGATGAGAACAGCAATGTAAATCTACCGGGTGAATGCTGGAACGCAGCAATAAAATCTATTGTTTTTTCATCTGACAGAGAACCTCATGATGAAATATATTCAATAAATGAATATGGAAAAACGGGTGACGAGATGAAAATAACAGACCGAACAGCTAAAGTCTCATATGAACCCTCTTTTTCACCTGATGGTAATTGGATTGTGTTTGAGTCTCACAATCTTGATGATGAAGGAAACGGAGTGATTACTAAGTATAAAATTGACGGTTCATCCGGATATGTTGACCTGACACCGGCAGGCTCCGATTCCAGGCAGCCGAACTGGTCGCCAGCCGGCGATAAAATTCTTTTCCAAAAAGTTGTTAAAGACCAGTGGGATCTTTGGAGTATTGATACAGATGGTACCAACAGTATCCTTTTAACAAATTTTGAAGGAAATAAGACCGATGCGGTTTTTTCAACTGACGGGAAATTTGTGATTTTCAGTTATGAAAACAGCGAACTGAAGCATGCACATATCTATAAAGTGCCAATTTCCGGGGGAAAACCGGTCAGGCTGACAAATTTTGAGGGTTATGAAGGTGCCCCCTCTATTTCACCTGACGGCTCAAAGATTGTTTTCGAATCTTCCGCAGAAGATCCTGAAACAAGCGGGAAAACATCACTTTGGCTCCTTCGAATTACCGTGAATTGAATTTGACAAAAACCGGACTATATATTATACTCAATTTTTGACGCGGGGTGGAGCAGTCTGGTAGCTCGTTGGGCTCATAACCCAAAGGTCGTAGGTTCAAATCCTACCCCCGCTACCAATTATTCAAAAATTTTCCTTATGATCCTTCCTGTTAAATTGCACAATTAAAAATTTACTATAATTGTTGCTGTCATCAATATGTGGATTCGGCAATAGTACTTCCAGTTACCCTCCCATTGAAATGTATGTTGAAAAGTTGCCCCGGGTGCAAGAGTTCCCGAATCCCACTTTTCAAATAAAATTTTTGTTAAAAAATGAAGTTGTCTATTTTCTGGTAAAGTTCATGTTAATAGTTTCAACAATCCTGTATAAATTTCCATTATCATCAACCATCTGAAGGACGATATCTGTTGAATCCGGGTTTCTTCCGTTAAAAATATCTCCTTTTACAGGCGTTTCTGTTATAACAAATACCCATACAAAATCATTCTCTTTTTTACTGGCATTGACAAAAATCTTATCAAAAATTGTATGAACATTTTCATTTGTGATAAAAAGTATATTGTCTCCGCCATCAAAAATCGCGTATCCCCAGGTCAGTAATTCCACGAATAGGAAGTCATTGTCAATAGCCGGATTAACCGGGTTCATGTTTACTGTGGATTGGTTGATTTTTAAAAAACCACTAAGACTCAGATAACTTGTATCAGTTGTGCTGTCATAACTTCCTATTGCTTCCAGTGTTTGCCACTCAAATGTAACATTTGGCTTTTTACATCCTGAAAATATAAAGAAACTTATAAGAATTATTAACAGCGGTATTTTTATTTTTATTGATTTCATAATCTTCTCCACAAGATGTTAGCAATTAAATTGCCACTATTAATCTTGTTTTTCATAGTAAAATGTCCCATTTTTTTAAGAATTCAGATGATTTTTGTGACATTTTTCTCTTCGGCAAAATAGTGATTGATATAATTAGAGTATAATTGGTATATTGTTATTTTTTTTGATGAAATTTTCTGAAAATCCTTATTGGCATCAGCAACTTTTGCGAATATTTCCGATGGTTTTTCTGAATGGGTGAACCCTCTGAATCGTTCTCTTAGATTATTTAATTGATCCAATATTGCAGCAATATTTTCAAAAATCAATGATTTTTCAGTTGAATTTTTGCTCAAAGCATTGATTACGGCTTTTGCGACAATATTAACAGGCAATATTTTTACAAGCTCAAGACACTCATTTCTGGCCAAAGATGATATCTCTTTTCTGCTTAAATCCAAATGTTCCGAAATCTTTATAGGTTTTCCAAAAGAAATATATACATTTCCGATATTTTTCAGCATTTTGATTGAATCCCAGATCTTTAAAGTTCTGGGAATATTTGCATTGTATCCGGTTAATTCATATGCTTCCCTGATCCTCGAATAATCAATATTAAAGGGAACTATGTAAGCCTGACCGAACTCATGCTCCGTGTCAGGCCTTGAGATATCTTCTTTGTTTTTTTCATATTCAAGAAGTGCATCAAATGCTGTTGGAAAAAATTTGCCGTATTTCCCAAATTTAGGAATATTTTTCCTGGTTCCTTCCGGAAAAAGAAGTGTGTCTCGTCCGTATGCCATTAAACTCAGAACATATTTCTTCAGTAATTTTGCAGATTCAACAACTTCTCTTCTTGATTTTCCTCTCTTTACAATGAATAAGCTTCCGGTACGTTTGGCAAGTGAGACAAAAAATTTCCCCTTAATCAGATTATCACCCATTCCAACAAGTGGAATTGGAAGTTTATAGTGGTGTAGTGCTGATAAAACTCCTGTAGTTTCCCACAGGCTTCTGTGAAAACCTGTGTAAAGAAAAACAGCCCCTTCATTTTTATATTTCTGAAGATCCTCGGAAAATTCGGTTTTAACGTTTGTCAATCGGTGATATCCCCAGTTTGATATCGAACGTGCAAGAAAAAAAACAGAACCCCGCCTTTTAATCAGACTTCTCTTTTTTTCAATTTCCATTTGAATCTCTCGTATTTATTATAATTATTTAATTTATTTACTCTTAAATGTCAAATATTGAAATCATTTTGTAATGGATGTATAAAGGTTTAATGAAAAAAAAAGAATTAATATATTATTCAAGAGGAGCCTGTAAAGAGGTTACAGGTTCAAAACATTTTATTCGCTTTGGAGAAAATCTGATCCAGATTGACTGCGGAATGTTTCAAGGGAAAAGGGAGGAATCATACAATAAAAATAAATATTTTAATTTTAATCCTTCCGAGGTTAATTCGCTAATTTTAACTCATGCTCATTTTGATCACTCCGGAGCTATCCCGATATCAGTAAAAAACGGTTTTTCGGGAAACATATATTCTACACCTGCAACCAGGGACCTCGCGAATATTATTTTATTTGATAGTGCTCATATCCAGAGCAAAGACTTTGAATACATGAAAAGAAGGATTGAGAAACATCCTCAAAGAAAAATGAAACTTTATGAGCCGCTCTATGATACCTCAGATGTTCTATCCGCGCTCAATCAGTTTGTCACAATAAATTATAAAAGAGATTTTATTCCATGTGATGGTTTAAAAGTTGAATTTTATGATGCCGGCCATATACTGGGCTCATCTATAGTTCTTATCACAACTGAAGATGGAGTCAGAATCGGTTTCTCAGGGGATTTGGGCAGGAAAAATCTTCCCATTCTGAAGGATCCTGAAATATTCCCTGATCTTGATTATTTAGTTCTGGAGGGAACCTATGGAGACCGTCTTCACGATAATTATAAAACCGGTAACGAGCATCTTGAGAAAATGGTTAAAGATGCAATATCAATGCATGGAAAGGTAATTATTCCCGCTTTCACAATTGAGCGGACTCAGGAAATAATTTACAATCTTCACCTTCTTCAGCTTGAAGGCAGAATTCCCGAGATCCCGGTTTTTGTAGATTCCCCGATGGCAGTTAATGCAACCTCTATTTTCAAAGTTCATCCTGAGTGTTTTGATAAAGAGACATATAATGATTTCATATCCGAGAATATTAACCCGTTCGGGATGGATAATATAAAATATGTCACTTCGGTAAAGGAATCGAAAGAGATTAATACTAAAAAAGGTCCGATGATAATTATCTCTGCAAGCGGAATGGCAGAAAACGGCAGAATTCTTCACCATCTGAAAAATAATATTGAAAAAAGTTCAACAATAATTGGAATAGTTGGATTCATGGCTGTAAATACCCTTGGAAGAAAGCTGGTGGATGGCATGAAGAGTGTCAGAATATTCGGAAAAGAATACAGTGTCGAGGCAGAGGTGAGGATTTTCAATTCATTTTCCGCTCATGCGGATTATAACGAAATCAAGGAATGGGTATCAAATTATGATCTTGAGAAACTGAAAAAGATCTTTCTTGTCCACGGAGAAGAGAAAAGCCTTTTGAATTTACGAAACGAATTATTGTCTATTGGTGTAAAGTCTGTTGAAATAAGCGATTATGACCACGAGTATAAATTGTAGAGAGAAAATAAATGTTCGATAAGTTAAACAATAAATTTTCAAAAGTACTCAAATATCTGAAAGGCGAGGTAAAACTGACAGATGAGAACATGGCTGTTGCATTAAAAGAGATCAAATTATCCATGCTTGAGGCAGATGTAAATTTCAGGGTTGTTAAAGAATTTATTTCGAATATAAAAGAGAGGCTGGCTGGAGAAGAAGTGCGAGAAAGTTTAAACCCCTATCAGCATGTTGTGAAAGTTGTAAAAAATGAACTTGAAATAATACTTGGAAATGAAGGGAAAGATCTTCTAACAGGTGATTCAAAGCCTTCGGTAATAATGCTAACCGGTCTTCAGGGTACCGGAAAGACAACAACTGCAGGCAAACTGGCGCTTCATTTGAAAAAAAAACTGGGAAAAAGTGCACTTTTATGTTCCTTTGATCTTAAACGTCCTGCAGCAGTAGAGCAGCTGAAAATAATTGCAGATGAAATAGGTGTAAACTGTTTCGAAACCTCAACTAAAGTACCGGAAAAAATCGCAGATGAACTTCTAAAAACCGGAAAAGAATATGGATATGATTATATAATTGCAGATACAGCCGGAAGACTTCACATAGATTCAGAGTTAATGAATGAACTTAGTGTGATAAAAAAAATATTAAATCCCGGGGAAACAATTTTTGTTGCGGATGCAATGACCGGGCAGGATGCAGTGAACTCTGCATTAACATTTTCCGAAAAGATTGGAATCGATTCAATTATATTGACTAAAATCGATTCAGATACTCGTGGAGGGGCGGCTCTTTCTGTTGTAAAAGTCACAAATAAACCGATCAAATTTGCAGGGACCGGAGAAAAATATGAAGATTTTCAAAAATTCTACCCCGACAGATTTGCATCTCAGATATTGGGAATGGGAGATGTACTATCCCTTATAGAAAAAGCCGAAGAAAAATTTGATAAAGAACAGGCGGAAAAACTTACAAAAAAAATTTTGAGCAATGAATTTACTCTTGAAGATTTCAGGGCTCAATTAATGCAAATGGGGAAACTCGGTTCAATTTCAGATTTAGCAGGAATGCTTCCGGGAGTTGATATAAATCAGGTCAAATCCGGAATGGATGAAAAAAAAATCAGTCATATGATTGCAATAATCAATTCCATGAATAAAAAAGAGCGGGAAAAGCCTAAGATTATTAACGGAAAGAGGAGATATCGAATTTCCAAAGGGTCAGGAAGACCTGTTGCTGAGGTTAACCGGTTAATTAAACAGTACACTGAAATGAAAAAAGTTATGAAGAAACCCATGTTTCGTAAAATGTTAAAAAAATTTGACTTTTTTTCAAAAATAGGTTAGATTAGATGCCTTGAAGGGAGTTTTACTATGGTTGTTATAAGATTGACCCGCATGGGAACGAAACACAAGCCTTTTTACAGAATAGTCGCAGTTGATAAGAGGAAACCAAGAGAATCCAGATATATTGATCGGATTGGTTATTACAACCCGATGATGGAAAATCCGGAAGTAAAAATAGAAATTGAAAAATATAATAAATGGATTAAACTTGGTGCAAAACCATCCGCTACGGTAAAATCGCTATTTAAGAAAGTAAATATGGAGAACTTAGGAGGTAAAGATGAAACAACTAGTTGAAACTGTATGCAAATCATTGGTAGACAACCCGGATGAAGTAAAAGTTACCCAGATTGATGGAGAACAAACCACCATCCTGGAACTCAGAGTTGACCAGTCAGACCTGGGAAAGGTCATAGGCAAGCAGGGCCGTACAGCAAGAGCGATCAGGACAATTCTTGCTGCTGCCGGAATGAAACAGAAAAGGAGATTTAATCTCGAGATCATCGAGAATTTTGAAGATAGACAATAGAAAATTTTGTCGGCACAATAGTTAAAGCGAGGGGAAACAAAGGGGAGTTGGTTCTCAGGGTTTCCCCTGGTATCGACCTTTCAGATACAGGTCATGAAGAGAAGTTTATCCTTAAATCCGCTAAATATAAGCAATTATTAAATTCAGAATCGGTAATTGTAAAAAATAGTGATGTCTGGATAAAATTTTCAGGAATCGATTCAATTGAAAAAGCTTATAAATTAATCGGCTATAAAGTGTTTCTGGAAGTTCCGAGATCTGTAATACAAGAGAACAATCTGATCGGGTATGAAGTTGTCGATCTAAAAGGAAACTCGTGGGGAACTGTAATAGGGATTGACAAAAAAGCGATGAATAGTCTGCTTAAAACAAATTTGAATGGAACAGAAAAACTAATACCGTTTTTTTCACCGGTAATTGTCCGGATAAACAAGAAGGATGAATGTGTAATTATCGATCCGCCGGAAGGTTTAATGGATCTTAATTTGTGAGCAATGAAATTTTCCGTTCTGTCAATCTTTCCTCAGATAATTGAATCATTTTTAACAGAAGGATTACTCCAAAAAGCTATTGACAAAAAACTTATTACCGTAAACCTGTATGATTTGAGAAAATTTGCCGATAACAAACATAAAAAAGTTGATGACAGACCGTACGGAGGCGGGCCTGGAATGGTAATGGCACCTCAACCGCTAAAAAAGGGAATATCAGAAATAAAAAAAGGGGAAAAAGGGAAGGTAATTCTTTTTTCCGCCTATGCAGAAATATTGGATCAAAAAAAAATCATTGAACTCTCAGAGCAAAAACATCTGATACTTGTTTGCGGGAGATATGAGGGAGTTGATCAGCGGATAATTGATAATTATGTAGATGAAGAGATTTCTATTGGGAATTTTGTTCTGATGGGTGGTGAACTTCCTGCCTGTATTCTTATTGAGAGCGTCAGCCGGATGATTGATGGGGTCGTAGGCAACCGTGAATCGGTTGAAACAGATTCATTTTTTTTTGATAATCAGTTTGCTTATCCTCAATATACAATGCCGCGTAATTTTGAAGGTTGTTCGGTTCCGGATGTTCTTCTATCCGGAAATCACAAATATATTAAAGAGTGGAGAAAGAAAAATCAGAAGAAGAGAAAAAAATAATATCGGGAGATAAAAAATGGATAAAATAGTCGAATGTGTTCCAAATTTTTCAGAAGGAAGGGATATGTCAGTAATTGAAAAAATAACGGATGAGATCCGCCTGGTTGAAAATATCAATCTGCTGGATGTGGACCCCGGGAAAGATACCAATAGAACCGTTGTTACATTTGCCGGTACTCCCAAAGGAGTTGCCGAGGCAGCTTTTAATGCAATAAAGAAGGCATCGGAGTTAATAGATATGTCGAAGCACAAGGGTGCTCATGCAAGAATGGGAGCAACAGATGTATGCCCGTTTGTCCCGGTATCGAACATATCCATGGAAGAGTGTGTTGAAATATCTGAAAAGGTTGCTGAACGTGTTGGGCGCGAACTGAATATCCCTGTGTATCTGTATGCAGAGTCAGCCAGGAATGAATCCAGAAAAAGATTGCCTGATATAAGAGAGGGTGAGTATGAAGCATTGCCGGAAAAACTGAAGAGAAATGATTTTAAGCCTGATTATGGTCCTGCGGAATTTAATAAAAAAAGTGGTGCAACCGCAATTGGAGCACGTGATTTTCTTATTGCCTATAATATAAATATCAATTCGAGAGATAAAAAAATTGCAAATAAAATTGCAAAGAGAATAAGGGAAAAAGGAAGAACTGTGAAAAACCCCGAAACCGGGAAAAAAGAGATTAAGCCCGGAATTTTCAAAGGTGTACAGGGAATGGGCTGGTATATTGAAGAGTACAACATGGCTCAGGTTACCGTTAACATATTAAATTATAAAACATCTCCGATCCACAGAGTTTTCGACGAATCGGAAAGGCTTGCCTTAGAATTTGGTGCCCGTGTTACAGGAAGTGAACTTGTTGGAATGGTTCCTCTCGATTCTTTAAGTGAAGCAGGGAAACACTATTTAACAAAACAGGGTCTTTCAACAGGTGTCTCGGAAAAAGAACTTGTTAGGGTTGCAATACAGACACTTGGGTTAAATGAAGTGTCTGAATTTGATCCCGAAGAGCGAATTATTGAGTATAAAATAAGAAAAAAAGGGTGGCTTGTCTCAAAAAACCTGGATGAATTTGCAAATGAGCTTGCTTCCGGGTCTCCTGCTCCCGGGGGTGGAAGTGTTGCTGCATTGAATGGTGGATTATCTGCTGCTCTAAGCAGTATGGTGGCAAATCTGACTTGCAGCAAGAAAAAATACAAAGATGTGAAAGAGGATATGATCAGTGCTGCCGAAAAGATGCAGAAGATGAAAGATTTTCTTTTGACAGCAGTTGACCGTGATACCGAAGCATTTAATAAGATCATGTCAGCATTTTCAAAGCCAAAAAAAAATCCCCAAGATATTAAAAAGAGAGATGAGGCAATTGAGAATGCAACCAAAGAAGCAACATTAGTTCCATTTGAAGTGCTGGAGAGTTGTAAAGAATTGATTGATTCGGCTCTTTTTGTTGTTGAAAAAGGCAATGTTAACTCCATTTCGGATGCAGGAGTTGCTGGGCTTACGGCAATTGCTTCTGCAAAAGGAGCCTTCTATAATGTCCTGATAAATCTTCAGGGACTTGGTGATGAAAATTTCAAAAAAGAGCTGTCAAAAAAATCAAAAGAGATCCTCGATTATGTTGAAAATAGAGCTGATGAAATCGAAAAAATTCTTATGTCAGAGCTCAAAAAATAGATATCTTTTATTAATGTTTTGAAAAGAGTTTCTTTTTTAGACCTTTTTTATCAGAATCTGTCAGTTTTTTCAAATGCTCGATAGCAGTTTTGTTTTCAGGATCAATAGATACAGCTTTCTGGAAAAAAGCTTTTGCCCTGTTCTCCATTTTTTCACTTTCAAACAGCTTACCCAGTGCAATGAGAGGTTCTGCACTGAGAGGGTCTAACGAAGCGGCTTTTGCAAGGTTTTTTTCTGCCGTCCATTTCATGCTTTCAATATTCATTTGTGACAATCCCAGAAACAGGTAATATGTACCTTTATCCTTAACGCTCTTTATCGCTTCTTCCATTAGGGCAGTTGCTTCCCAATATTGTTTCCTGTTATAGAGAGTTCTTGCCTTCCTGTAGAGAATCGATGCTTTTTCTCTAAGATTTTTTTGTAAAACATTTTTATTCGCGCCCTTTTTGAACTTTTTAATATTATACTCATCTCTTTTTTTTGGATCATCGAGGATCTCATATGCCCTGTTGATCTCGGCAAATACAAAATTAGCCTTTTCTCTGATCCCCGGGTCCGGAGATTCTCCTATTCTGTCAGGGTGAAATTTTCGTGCAAACACGAAATATTGTTTTTTAATTTCATCTGTAGATGCGTCAATTTTGAGATCGAAAAGTGAATAATAGTCTTCAGATCCCATTTTTAGTTTCTCATATAAATTTACAATAGATTCAATATTGTCTTCATTTTTTCTTTTTTGAACGGGATTTTTAAAATTAACTGCTCCCGTAATAAATAGCGCTGTAAGATATTTCCAGCAGGTGTCCTCGTCTTCCCCTTTGCTACAGAGATCATTACAAGTGATATTTTCTGAATTTTTGATCCTGTCAAGAAGATTTTTGGCGTTTTTTGGAAGTATTTCAATAAGGTCTTTAGGCGGATCAAGTGAGGCTACTTTATGATTAGTGTAAATGTTTTTAAAATAGTATACATTTTTAAATATTTCTATCCCGTTAAACACTATTTCAGCAATATTCAAATGGAATTTTGAATCTTCGGGAACGGGAATATCACCTTCCTCAAATGTCCATGTTCCGGTATTGAGGTAAAATATTGATTTCGTTATTATTGTGATTTGGATCTGTATGCCGATGAAAAGATCTTTTTTAGAAAGTATATCTTTAGAGACCAGAACTTTTCCGACTTTCTCTTTTTTTCCTTCCATAAGTTTGTGAATATTCCAAAATTGAGTTTTAGATAATTTGCCGCTTTTAAAAAGAATTTCTCCCAGCCTCTCCTGTATAACATTAGATCTGGCAAAAACCAGCTCTCCGTTTTCAAAATAAATTATTTTTTTGAAGGATTTTCCCTCTATTGAAAGAGTTCCTGTCAGTTTATTACAGTATATTCTCTTTAATTCCAATAGTACAGGAGTGTCAACCACCGACCTTTTCATCTTTTTTCCCTTAAAAAAAGTAAATATATTATATAATATTCTAATTTAAATTTGAATCAAAACTTGACAAAATTTTTATATTATTCTATTTACTAATCAGAGCAATATTTGCATTATACGGTTAAATGTGTATAAAAAGGGAGTATAGAGAAATATAGAGGAGAGAATATGACAAAAAAAATCCTGGTGTTAATTGTGATCCTGATGTTTGCAGGAATTCTGATTCCTCAACAGAAAAAACTTGTAACATCACATGTATATTTGAAAGATTATCCTGAAGTATTGATTGGTGAATCCGATTTGTATTGTTCTTATGAAATAGTAAAACGTATCAACAGAGACCTTAAAATAATCAGTAGTGCTGAAATTGATACAAATAAATCCCAATATACAACCTCAGATATTGTCTTTATCAATAAAGGATCTGCCGCAGGGTTAAAAGACGGAGATAAATTTATCATTTTTTCAGTAGTGAAAAAAATCTATCGTCCTGGAACATTGAAATTTCTTGGACGATTGATCCAGAAAAAGGGTACCGGAACAATTGTTGAGTTAAAAGAGAGAAGTGCATCTCTAAAACTTGAGTTAACTTGTACTCCGATTCATATCGGGGATAATCTTATACCTTTTAAGAGTGAAGAAAAAGTTGTAAAGAGATCAGTTGATTATTCCAGATCTGCAATTCCCGATTCTCTTCCACATGGGGAAATTATCTATTCATCCGATTTTTCCGATATTAACAGGGTTTCACACAATACAGGAAATATTGTAGTCTCAAACCTTGGAATCGGTGAAGTTTCGAAAGGAGATTTTGTACTCTTTTATCGCATTTTGAAGAAAAGCCTGCCGAGAATTATTATTGGATCAGGAATTGTTTTAAAGCCACAAAATTCAAATTCTACCATAAAGATTATTGATTCATCCTTACCCATTCACATTGGCGAACAATTTGCAGTACTTCCCCCGGTAAAAGAAACAGTTCCAGGTAAAAAGACAGCACCCCCTCTGATAAAAAAAAGTGAAGATATAACCCAGGATGTGAAAAAAACTGAGGAGACATTTGATTTTGCAGTTCTTTTCAATCTTAACGAATCAAAAGTTTCTGATAAGTATAGTGATAATTTTTCAAGCTTAAAGGAATTTATTAAATCCAAATCGGAGGTTGCAATAATCCTGAGAGGATATGCCTGCAGTATTGGAGATTTTGCATATAATCTGGAATTATCCAAGAAGAGAGTTGAAGCGGTTAAGGCTTTGTTGACATCAAAATATGAAATGTCTGAAGATCTTATTGAAACTTTTTATTATGGCGAAAAAGATCCTCCGTTTGACAACAGTAGTGAAAAAAGCAGAAGAAAAAACAGGAGGGTGGATATTCAGGTAATTGGAAAATGAGAATATCACTTTTTTTAGCAGCATTTATTATATTCTCAGGCCCTTTTGGACAAGTGCTTTTTTCAGATTCCATAGATTTAGTTGCACTTCAAAAAAAAGAGGCTGAGAGAAGAAAAAAAACTAATAAATCAAAATATAAACTTACCAACACTTCTCTTGTTATTCTCTCCTCCGGAAAGAAAAAAATGAGCTATGTTAAAACCGATCAGGTTTTTGAGGATAATTCGAAGGAAAAGAAAAAAACCAAAAAAAAAAAAGAAGACCCAAGGGCAAAAAAAGATTACTGGATAAAAAAAATCAGATCGACTGATGAAAATATATTGAAATTAAAAGAACAGATAACAAAAACCCAGCTTGAATTAAACAAAGCGCAGACTGACTATTTGACTCTTTCACTACCTTTAGAGATAAATAATGCAAAAGAGAATTTTGATAAATTAAACAAAAAAATTCAGGAATTAAAAAAGAAGCTGGAAATGGAAAAAATAGCAAAAGAGAATATTTATGAAGATGCCAGAAAATCAAACATCCCTCCGGGCTGGCTGAGATAATCAAATAAATTTAAGATGATTACGTCAATTGAGTGGAAAAATAGTAGTGCAATTATGATTGATCAGCGAAAACTCCCCAATGAAGAGATTTTCATTATTAACAATTCTTATGAAGATGTGGCTGAAAATATTGAAAACATGGTCATCAGGGGTGCGCCGGCAATTGGAGTTGCAGCAGCAATGGGAATTGCATTGGGAACCCTGGATTTTAAAGAAAACTGGCCATCTGGTAAAAGAGAAAAAGAGTTTTCAAAAATTTGTTCAAGAATTGAGAGTACAAGGCCGACGGCAATTAATCTTTTTTGGGCAATTGAAAGAATGAAAACTATATTCATGAAATCAGGAGATGATCTCAATTTATTAAAAGAAAATATAGTTGCCGAAGCTTTAAAGATCAGAGATGAAGATATTGAAATAAATAAATTGATAGGAAAAAATGGTTCTTTGCTATTCGGGCATGGATGTAAGATTTTGACACATTGTAATACCGGTGGTCTTGCAACTGCCGGGTATGGAACAGCTCTTGGAGTCATAAGAAATTGTTATGCAAAATATAGAGATATTTTTGTATATGCGACTGAAACAAGGCCATATCTGCAGGGGGCCCGGCTTACAGCATGGGAATTAAAAAAAGAGAATATTCCCTTCCGGCTTATCACCGATAGTATGGCAGGCAATCTTATGCAAAGAGGTGAAGTTAACGCAGTTATTGTCGGGGCAGACAGAATTGCAGCAAATGGAGATACTGCAAATAAGATAGGGACATATACTCTTTCTGTTCTCGCCTTATATCATAACATTCCTTTCTATATCGCCGCCCCTATCTCAACAATTGATTTTAGTATGTCAGATGGATCGATGATTCCGGTTGAGAAGAGAGATGAAAAGGAGGTGCTGAATTTCAGGGACTTGAGAATAGCTCCTGAAAATGTTCATGCTGAAAACCCTGCTTTTGATATCACTCCATACGAAAATATAAGTGCAATTATAACCGAAAAAGGAGTAGTTGAAAGAGATTTTGAAAAAAATATCAAAAAATTAATGTACTAGCCACTCTTTTTTAACATTTATCGCTACAGAGTTATCTATGAAGATGAAATCATTTTAATTTATTGGCAAATAATATATGAATGATTTCTATTGCCCGGATCTGAAAATACATTTATCTACTTTCTCTTCCGTAAATTATAATGCTGCTGTTACCTGCAATCTCAAATTTAATTACTTTATATTTTCTGCTGCAATAAGCATTATTTCCTGGATTCTGGGAATAGATGAATCCGGATTCTCAATTAACCCCTCTCTGATAAGAAGGTTATCTAACAACTGAAATGTGAGGGCTTTTAACTTCTCTGATGAGGGGTTGCCTTTGTGTATTCTGATCATCTCTGCAATCAGCTTGTTTTCCGGGTTTATCTCCATAATTCTCTTAGAGTATTCGTAATCTTTGTTCATGACCTTCATAACCTTTTCCATTTGGGCGGAGGGGCCTGAAGTAGTATTAACAAGTAAAGCAGGGCTTTTTGTAAGCCTTTTTGAGAGCCGGACATCTGATATTTTATCTTTAAGAACAGTTTTAAGATATGTAATGAAACTATCAGCATTTTCCGGTTTTTTATCTGATTTTTCCTCTTTATCTTTGCCTTCAAGATTCAGATCAGCACTCTCAGCCTGTTTAAAGGATTTCCCCTTATACTCACGAAGGTGATCAAAAACAAACTCATCAATCGGATCAAGCAGATAAACAACTTCTATCTTCTGTTCTTTAAATATTTCCAGTGCGGGATTGTTATTAATCGAATTCAATTCAGTTCCTGTTGCAAAATATATTTCCTTCTGGTCTTTTTTCATTTGCTCAATATATTTTTCCAGGTCAATCATTTCGGTTCCGGATTCTGATGTGTGGAAAACAAGAAGTTCCGCAAGTTTATCACGATTGGTGAAATCATTAATGATTCCTTCTTTAATATTTTTGTTAAAGTTGTCCCAGATTTTTTTGTATTTTTCAGCATTTTTATTTTTTATTTTTTTAAGATGATCAATAATTTTTTTTATCAAATATTTTCTGATTTTTTCGATTTTCAAATCACTTTGGATTGATTCTCTTGATATATTCAGGGGAACTTCCAGCGAATCCACCATGCCTGTCACAAATCTCAAATATTCCGGAATGATATCTTTTGAACCTTTTGTAATTAGTACACGGTTTGAATAGAGATCAATTCCTGACTCTTTTTTTAAGAGGCCAAACATTTCGAAGTTTGATTTTGGTATATACAGGATTGAATTGAATTGAACAGGTGCATCCGAAGAGAGGTGGAGATAAGATTCGGGTTCTTCACTGGTATTTCCTATGAATTTGTAAAAATCGATATAATTTTTTTCTTTAAGTGAAGTTTTAGGTTGTGTCCAAATTGCATTTGTACTCTCAATTTTTTCTTTCCCTATATAGATGGGAAAAGGTAAAAGTTTTGAGTGTTTTTCAATCACATTTTTAAGCATTGAGACTTCAAGGAAATCTTTTTCCTCTTTTTTCAGATGCAGGACTATCTTTGTTCCGTTACTCTTTTTTTCCGTTTCTGTTATTGAATATTCATTGCCGCCTTCTGATTTCCAAAGATATGCCCGGCTGTTTTGTCTATAAGATTTTGTATAGACTGAAATCTTATCTGACACCATGAATGCAGAATAAAAACCAACACCAAACTTTCCTATAAGATCAATATTCTTGCTGTTTTTTATTTTTTCAAGATTTTCGATGAATTCTCCTGTTCCGGAATGGGCTATCTTACCCAGATTTTCTATTAACTCTTCTCTGGTCATTCCTATCCCGTTATCCTCTATTGCAAGAGTTCCTGCTTTTTTGTCCGGTGTAATTGTAATTTTCATTTCCTCCGGGTTGTTGCCGGGAGTTTTTGCGGTAAGAATTGCAAAATTATACTTATTAAGTGCATCAACGGCATTAGATATCAACTCACGGAGAAAAACTTCTTTATGTTTATATAGTGAATATACAAGAATATTTAAAAGCTGCTTAACTTCCGATTGAAATTCATAACTTTTTTCTTTAACTTTTTTTTTATCCATATTTTACCTCTGTCGATTTTTTTTTTCTTTTATTATATCATTTTTGTCAAGATGAATTTCAAGCAGCAATTTCAATGTTCTCAAAAAAAAAACAGAAATTTATCTATTCTTTTGCCAATCATTATTTTTCTTTATTTTTATTCTGGTTTTCATGTTAATGGAAAAGAAAAGAGTGCCGAAGAAGAATTTCTTAACGGCCGTTTTCCCGAGTGCCTTAAAATTTTAAAAAAAATAGATCCGAAAAAATTTTCATATGAAGAAAAGATTCTATTTTTAGAGGTTTTAATAAGAAACGGCGAACATCAAAAAGCGGTAAAACTTATTTCAAATCCAAGCAATAACAAATTTAAAAAAAATGATTTAATATCCATAAAACTCTTTATTGATATCTCAAAAGGAGATCTTGTTGATGCTCAAAAAAAATATTTGCTTCTAAAGAAAACAAAAGACTTATCGTTGAGAACTTTAAGAATCAGTATTCTTTATAACCTTTTCAGACGTAATTTCACGTCGGCAGACAGATTATTTAAATTGATTAGAATAAAATTCAAAGAATTTTCAAAATCAACACTGTTTTTCATGATTGGTAATGAGATTTATAAATTCAGCAAAAATATTTATGGCCTTCATGATATATACAGGGAAAAATTAAAAAATCTGAAAAAAAATATAACTAAAAGGGCAAGGAAAGAAATAAGAGCAAATGAAAAGCTTTATAAAGGGAAAAAAACTGATGCTTTTCAAATTATTTCAGATTCCGAGAGGGTTGAACTCAATTTTGCTGACACCGGAAATGATCATATAAATACAATTGAACTAAAGATTAAAGGAAAAATTTTCTCTATAATACTTGATACGGGAAATACTACGGGATGGATGATTCACAGCAGGGATCTTCGTGAATTAGCAAAGCCTCGAAGAGGAGGGAGAACTGTAACCCGGATTGGTAGTGAATCGGGAAATTTGGACGGTTTCTCAATTCATTGTAAATCAATCAATTTTAGAAATTTTAAACTTAAAAATGTCTATGGTTTGTATGTACCAAAACCCAGATCGAATTTTTATGATGCGAATTTGAATCCGATATTTATAAAGAACAGGGTAACATCACTTGATTTTGTAAATAAAAAACTAATCTTAAGAACAAGGGAGAGATTTGAAGAAGACTTAAAAAGAAAAAAAAATTTCCAGGTAATAAGATCTCCATGGTTTGGGAACAGGTTTCCAATGATCCCGGTAATAATCTCAGGTTATAATGGATATGCTATTATAGAGAGTGGAGCCGAAGACATTTCTTTGAAACTAAAAACGGCAAGAAGAGCAGGCCTTGCTTTGATCCCAAAAACAAAATATCTGTCAAATGGCAAAAAATTTAATTATTATCTCAGTCCTGTTGAAATACAGCTTGGAAATTATCTGTTTGTAAGAAAAAGAGCCGAAATATGGCCGTTTGACCGTTTTACAAATAAAATGAACGGTTTTACTGCTGATGCAGTACTTGGACCGGATGCTTTTCTGAAAAAATTTATTATTTCCTTTCTGCCCGGGCAGAATATAATAGTTTTTCAATATGAAAAACGTAAAAACTGATCTCCAAAAAATATTAACTTCTCATGGCAAAAAGCCAATAAGTATTGAGAAAATAAGAGCTGAAGCATCACACAGGGATTTTTTCAGAATTCGATATGATAAAAATTCTGAGATCGCAATGATGTACCCATCTGCTGCAGAAGAAGAAATAGAGAGCGTTTTAAAATTTACAGATATATATAAAAAAAATCGTTTAAATGTTCCCGAAGTTTTAAATGTTCTGGAAAATCGCATTGTTTTAATCGAAGATCTTGGTGATATATCTCTTCAGAAATATCTATTATCAAACAGAGGCGTTGATATTAGGAAAAGTATGGTAACTCTAAATGAGATTCTTCTCAGGCTCAGGTCAATCGAAAGGATTAATGCCAATAGTAAACTTAATAATAACAGGCTTAAGCTGGAACTTGATTTTTTCCTTGAAAATTTTATAAAAAACTATTTTAAAAATTTTAATAAAAATGATGAAATTACAGGAGAATTCGACTCTCTTGTTTCAGGGATTGACAAGTGCTCTGTTTTTGCACACCGGGATTTTCATTCCCGAAATATCTTTATTAAATCCGGGAAATTTTTTCTTATTGATTTTCAGGACTCACTTATTGCAAATAAATATTATGATCTGGTCTCAATTGCTTTCGATTCATACCTGGATTTGCCGAAAAGAGATATACTATTCGCTCTGTTTGCAGGAAAAATTGAATCTTTTGATTATGACCAGTTAAATCTTGTGGCCTTGCAACGTAATCTGAAAGCGCTGGGTACTTTTGGATTTCAGATTTTTGAAAAAAGAAATCTTTCATACAGGAAGTATATAAAGAGAACGATTTTAAATATTTTAAAAAATCCTGCAGTGAATTTATTTCCGGCAATCAAAGAGATAATCAGAATGGACATAACATATTGATTGTATAAGAAGGTCATTTACTTCTTGAAGCTATTTTCATATAATCATTGCGGAGGAAAAAGTGAAAACTCTGGAGTGTTTAAAAGAATTTGATTCAAAGAAACTTGAAGACTTCCCAAGTTTAAATTATTCTAACCTTTATAGAAGAATATCTGAAAATTTTTATTTCGAATTTGAAATAGAGAAAATCAATTACCTCTATTCTCCTCTATATACAAAAATCAGGGGCGGCGGACATAAAGAACTTAATGATTTCATTAAGAACAATGAGCCATTCCTAAACAGTTTAAAATATTTTATTCTGAATTCTCTTCATGTTTACAGTGCTTTAATCGAAGAAAATTCATATTATCTTACAAATCCTCAGGGCATATTTATATCAAGACTTCTATACAAAAGGGACGCAAGATTTGAAGTTAAATTTTATTCCCATTATAAAGAAGAGCTGGAGTCTGCATACAAAGATAAAATTTATATAGGCAGAGATTTTTTAAATCTATATAAATTTAACAGAAAGTATCTGGGGCTGAAAAAATATTACCGTTCACTGGAAGAACAAAACACAAAAATTCAGGATAGAGCAAAACATAAACTTCGCTACTTTGATGATTACAATCGTCCATATCTTAAAGAAATTGAATACCTGACCGGAGAGATTGTTAAGGAATCTATGAATAGGATTCAACTTTTTCCCGAAGTGTCACTTTCTCAGGTCAAGTGGACAAACTTGTCAACGGTCCTTGAAAACATTCTCTATTTATTAAATCTTATGATTGAAATCCGTGATTTTACCCAGGAGTTTGAAAATAAACTGCGTGCCAGAGAAGAATATGATTTTGTAAAATATCTAACCAAATTTTCAAAAGACCTGATCGACGGAATCAGATATCTAAGGAAGCTCACATGTCATATTCACCTGAAAATCTCAGGATATAAAATCTGATAATGCTTAAATCTTCAGTATGGATAAAGGAAATTTGTGAAAAAAATGAAATGATTACCCCTTTTGCGGGAAAGTCAGTCAGGAGCGGTGTCATTTCATATGGGCTCGGTCCTTACGGCTATGATATAAGACTGGATAAAACATATAAGAAATTAATTGCGTCTTCGACCCGGTTGGATCCTCATAATATTTCTGAAAATATCTATTCTGAAAATTGTGAAAATGAAATATTGATTAAACCTCAAACTTCAATTCTTGGAAAGAGTTTTGAATATTTTAAAATTCCTGAAAATATTTTGGGGCTTGTCTTCGGTAAATCAACTTATGCAAGGTGCGGAATTCTTATTAATGTCACACCTCTTGAACCGGGTTGGGAAGGATTTCTCACTATTTCGATATCAAATGTATCAGGAAATGAAGTCTGTTTATACCCGGATGAGGGAATTGCACAGGTAATTTTTTTTGAAGGTGATTCTGCTCCTCTCCATTCTTATTCAGATCTAAAAGGCAAATACCAAAAACAGAATGGAGTTACCATCTCAAAAATATAGCAGGTTTTTTTCCGACCTGTATAAAACTTTTTGTTTAGTTTCAGATCCCTTTCAATTAGTCAGAAAAAATGTATCACTCAGCAATAATATTTTAAATATATCAGGACAAAAATTTTATCTTGATAAATTTAATAAAATCGGGATAGTAAGCCTTGGAAAATGCTCGGTTAAAATGTTTTCAAGCTGGATGAGTCTTCTCGGCGGGAGGATTGACAGTGGATTTTTAGTCTCTGAACAAAATAGTTTTATTTCCTCTAAAAATGTAACCAGTTTATGCGGAGACCACCCGTATCCGGGGAAGAAAAGCCTGCAGGCAGGTAAAAGACTATATAAATTTCTGCAAAAAACCGGGAAAAATGATCTGCTCATAACAAATATTTCAGGAGGCACATCAGCTATGGTTGTATACCCCGTTTTTGGAGTGACTATAGATGAATTAAAAAAATTAAACTATGAATTGTTAAAATCGGGGGCGACAATTGCTGAAATTAATTGTGTCCGTAAACATCTCTCTCAAATCAAGGGCGGCCGCTCTCTCAAAATTGCCGAACCCGGATTGATGATCTCCATGCTGATTTCAGATACCCATGATTCATCTCCTTCTACTATTGGATCCGGACTTTTTTCCCCGGATGACAAATCTTTCTCTGATGCTCTGGATGTTGTTGATTCTTACAATCTTAGTTCAAAAATTCCTGCCTCTATCACAGAATATTTAACCAAAAGTATAAAGGGAGAAATAAAAGAAACTTTTAAATCAGAATGCGAAGTTTACTCCAACTCTTTTACAAAAATTATCGGGACAAATATGATGGTTTTGGAAAATTTAAAAGAACAAATTTCGAATAGTGGGATTCATGTCACAATTTTAGCAGCCGCGGATTCAGGTGAAGTCAGGAAAAAAGCAGAGGAATTTGCCGGTTTTATTTTACACAGAACCGGAAAAAAAAAGGGGCCGCAGCTCTTTCTAACGGGAGGGGAATATTCTGTTAAAATAACAGGAACAGGAAAAGGCGGAAGAAATACGGAATTTGTTCTGGCAGTTTTGAAAGAATTAAGAAATTTCAATGAAGAATTTTTTGTCTTTAGTTTCGGGTCTGACGGGATTGACGGTCCTACAGATGCAGCCGGGGCATGGATAGATGAAAAAAGTTTTTCCCGTAGCAAAGAAATAGTTGACGGTACAATTGGGGAATATCTTAATAAGAATGATTCTTATACTTTTTTTGATAAAATGGGACAACTTATTAAAACCGGCAGGACCGGAACAAATGTTATGGATATAAGAGGAGTCTTTTTCCCCTGAAATTATCCTCCGCTGATTAAGTGGAATGCCGAAACATCATCTCCGTCTCTGATTAATTCACTATTAAAATTTTCCTTTTTTACGAGAGTTCCGTTTATTTTGACTATGATCATGGGAAATGAAAACTTCATGATTTTAAATAGTTCAGATACGGTTATTGTTGTTTTATTCTGAATAATTTTATCTTTTTTGTTAACTTTTATTTTCATTGTTAATTTATTAAAACCTGTTCACTGCCTTCTTTTTCCTTAACCTGCCCGATAGTAAAAAATTTTTCTTCCATATCATTTAGAATTTTTTCTAACCGGCTAAGGTTCCCGCTCTCAATGAAAAGCACCATCCCCACACCCATGTTAAACACCCTGAATCTCTCTTTTTTTGATATTCTTCCTTTTTCAACAAGGAAATTAAAAATTTCCGGTACCGGCCAACACTGATTTATCTTAACACAAAGGTTATCGGGAAGGACCCTCGGAATATTGTCCAAAAATCCTCCTCCCGTTATATGAACGATTCCTTTTATTAACTTATTTTCAATTAATTTAAAAACCGGTTTCAAATAAGATCTATGTGTTTTTAATAATAATTCTCCAATATTATCGTCAGAGTTGATGATTTTATCATTAACACTCATTTTTAATTTGTCAAAAATTATTTGACGGGCCAAAGAATATCCGTTGGTATGAAGTCCTGTTGAAGGAAGGCCTATCACCAAATCTCCCGGTTTGATATTTTTCCCGTCAATAATTTTTTTCTTTTCTACGATTCCGACAATAAATCCCGCTATATCATACTCTTTATCATTATAGAATCCGGGCATTTCAGCTGTTTCACCTCCAAGAAGTACAAACTCGTTATCAAGGCATCCGTCAAGAAGTCCTGAAACAATATATGAAATTTTATCGGGTTCAAGTTTTCCCGCTGCTATATAGTCGAGAAAAAAAAGTGGCTTTGCACCATAAACCAGTATATCGTTGACACAGTGATTAACCAGATCCCGGCCGATTGTTTTATGATTATCTGTCATAAAGGCAATTTTCAATTTTGTTCCGACACCGTCTGCGGAAGAGACAAGTACGGGTGAGTTTAACTCTTTAGTAAGAGGATAAAATCCCGAAAACTTTCCAATTTCCATTACACCGAATTTTTTAGCCATTCCTCTGATTTTTTCTACCGCCTCTTTTCCCTTATCAATATCAACTCCGGCTTTTGAATAAGAATTTTCCGACATTTCCATTTTCTCCTTTATTGCAGTGAATATTTTAGATTCAACTGTCATAGTTGTCAAACTGAGCATATTTTGGTTTGATTTGATATATTTTTAGGATTAAAATCTTAAAGTTTAGGAGAAAGATATGGGAAAAACAATAATGGTAACCGGCGGGACGGGATATATTGGTTCATGGGTAGTGAAAAAACTGCTTGAAAAAGAGTATAAAGTCCGGGCAACGGTAAGAGATAAAAGCAAAAAAGAAAAATATGAATTTTTAAAAGAGATTGCGAAAAAGTCTAAGGGAAAACTGGAAATTTATGAGGCGGATCTTCTAAAAAGGGGTTCTTTTGATGAAGCGGCAAGAGGATCCGATGCAATAATGCATATAGCTTCACCTTTTACGTTAAAGTTTAAAGATCCGGTTAAAGATCTTATTGAACCGGCCGTGGAAGGAACAAAAAATGTTTTAAGTGCCGCAGACAAATCAGGATCGGTAAAAAAAATTGTTCTTACATCAAGTGTAGCTGCTGTTCACGGTGATGCTGTCGATATGAAAAACATGGGATTGGATGAGTTTACTGAAGAGCATTTTAACAAAACAAGTTCAGAAAAACATCAGCCGTATTCATATTCCAAATTGCTTGCGGAAAAAGAGGCCTGGAAGATATATGGGGGACAGAATAACTGGGAATTGGTGGTAATCAACCCTTCTTTTGTAATGGGACCTCCGCTTACTCCTAATTCCATATCAGAAAGCATTGTTCTTATGAAAGAGTTGCTCAAAGGGAAATTTTTCACAGGAGTGCCGGAACTAAATTTTGGATTTGTTGATGTTAGAGATGTTGCAGATGCCCATATCCTGGGCATGGAAAGGCAGGGAGTTAAAGGCCGGCATATCCTTGCGGAAAGGGTAGAAAGTCTGATGGGTCTTTCAAACACCGTTAAAAAGTTATATCCAAAAAGGTTTAAATTACCGATTATGAAAACCCCGAAATTAATAGTATTAATGATTGGGTGGGCGTTTGGACAACCTTTTAAATTTGTACTGAAAAATGTTGGTTACCCCCTGAAACTGAATAATTCAAAATCTATTAAAGAGCTTGGTTTAAAATATATTCCGTTTGAAACAACAGTTAAAGACATGGTTGACCGCATGGAGAAGTTAAAATTGATATGAAATTTTCAAGATTAGAGAAATTGACACATTCCAATTTAAAATATATTCCACTCTCATTTTTTCAGGAGTTGAAAAATAATATAAAATATTTAACAATTTAATAGATTTGGAGCAAACAGGAGGTTTGCATGAATAAGATCATTAAATTTATACTTAACGGTAAGCAGACTTCAATTAAAGTGGATGGTGAGCGGATGCTCTTATGGGTATTGCGTACTGATCTTGGTCTTACAGGGACCAAATATGGATGTGGTGAGGGGATCTGCGGTTCTTGTACTGTCTTGATCGATGGTGACGCCGTACGGTCCTGCCAGATTAGCATTAAAGAAGTAGAAGGTAAATCTGTTACAACTATCGAAGGCCTGGAGAATAACGGTAAGCTTCACCCTGTGCAGAAAGCATTTATCGACAATGATGCTCTCCAGTGCGGATATTGCACTCCCGGAATGATAATGAATGCTGTTGCTCTCTTAAACAAAAAACCTGATCTTTCGGAAAAAGAGATTATTGAAGGAATGGAAGATAACCTCTGTCGTTGCGGAGCGCATAAAAGGATTGTTTCCGCAGTCAAAGATGCGTCAAATGCAATTGGAGGTAAAAAATGAAATATGAAGAATTTGCTGAAATAGATTTTTCCGAAGACCCGATAAACTTTCCTCTAAGTAGAAGGAATTTTCTAAAAAAAGCCGGAAGCGGCATCTTCATCCTCTTCATGGTCGGAGAGGCTCCGGGATTTGCTGCAGAAGAGAACCGGCGCAGAAGACCCGGAATTCCAACAGATTTTAATGCTTTTCTAAGGATTGCCGATGACGGGAAAGTATACTGCTATACGGGAAAGATAGAGATGGGGCAGGGTGTTATTACCTCCCTGGGACAGATGCTTGCCGAAGAACTGGATATTGCTCTCGGTTCGGTTGAGATGGTAATGGGCGATACCGACCTTTGTCCCTGGGATATTGGAACTTTCGGATCACTCTCAACCAGGCATTTTGGTCCTCATTTAAGGCAGGCTGGTGCCGAAGGCAGATATGTATTGCTTCACCTTGCTTCTGAAAAACTTGGGATACCGGTTAAAAGACTCGTTGTAAACAACGGAATTGTATATGATAAAAAAAGCAAAAAAAGAAGTATCTCTTATGCTGAACTTGCAAAAGGAAAAAAAATTGCCCGTCAAGCTACGGGAAAAGTGCCGGTTAAAACACCGGATCAATTTAAGATAATAGGAAAATCTGTAAAACGAAGAGATTCCCGTGAAAAAGTAACCGGTCAGGCTAAGTATGCCGCGGATATTCGTCTCCCCGGAATGTTATATGCAAAAATATTGAGGCCTCCCTCTCATTTTTCAAAATTAATCACTGCTGAGCTCTCTAATGTTAAAAAGATCCCGGGAATTAGGGTTATTAAACAGGATGGCCTTATAGCGCTACTGCATGAACACCCGGATGTTGCCCAAAAAGCTGTTTCAATGATAAGAGCTAAATTTGATGTTAAAGAGCCGGATCTTGACGAAAAAACAATATTTGACCATCTTATTAAAAGTGCCCCTAAAGGAGAAAAAATTTCAGGAAAGGGAACTCTTGAAAAGGGTAAAAAAAGTTCTGAAAAAATTTTTGAAGTGACTTTTACGGATGGATATAAGGCTCATGCTCCTATAGAGCCTCATGCTGCACTTGCAAGTGTTGAAGGAAATTTTGCAAAAATCTGGCCATCTTCGCAAACTCCGTTTAGGGCAAAAGATGAAGTTGCCGATGCACTTGCAATACCAGCAAAAAATGTCAGGATAATTTCACCCTTTGTCGGGGGCGGTTTTGGTGGAAAATCGAGGAATCTCCAGGTTATTGAAGCGGCAAAATTATCGAAAATTACCAAGAGACCTGTCCAGGTAGCATGGTCAAGAGAAGAGGAGTTCTTCTTCGATTCATTCAGGCCGGCTGCTGTTGTTAAGATAGTTTCAGGAGTTGACAGGAAAGGGAGAATGACTTTATGGGATTATGATGTCTATTTTGCCGGTGCACGTGGTTCACAGCACTTCTATGATATTCCAAATTCGCTAACAAAAACTTACGGTTACCGAAGAGGAGAAAAGAGCCCTCATCCGTTTGCAACCGGAGCCTGGCGTGCGCCTGCAAATAATACGAATACTTTTGCACGTGAGTCTCAAATTGACATGATGGCATCTTATGCTAAGGTTGACCCTGTTGAATACAGGCTGAATCATTTGTCGGATAAAAAAATGTACGGAGTTCTAAAAAAAGCAGCCGAAAAATTTGGTTGGAAAAAGGCGTTATCACCTTCAGGGAGAGGATTTGGTGTTGCATTGGGAATAGATGCAGGTACTTTCGTTGCAACAATTGCCGAAGTTGAAGTGGATAGAAAAACAGGCCATATTCAGGTCAAGAGGATTGTATGTGCTCAGAATATGGGTCTTGTTGTAAATCCGAGAGGAGCAAAACTTCAGATGGAGAGTTGCATTACCATGGGAATGGGTTATGTTTTATCAGAAGATCTGAAATTTTCAGGAGGCAGGATTTTAGATAAAAACTTTGACACTTATGAAATCCCCCGTTTTTCATGGCTCCCTAAAATTGAAAGCTATATCATTGAGGCTCAACATGAGAAACCCCACGGCGGAGGAGAACCAGCAATAGTCACAATGGGCGGGGCAATTGCAAATGCTGTGTTTGATGCAACAGGCGTACGATTAACTCATATGCCTTTAGACCCCGAAAGATTAAAAAAGTAAATTATTTAGAAGAGAAAAGCATAAAAAAAGG
>CAZNLS010000002.1:0-30322 GCA_964573895.1 uncultured Clostridia bacterium | reverse complement strand
GACCCCGAAAGATTAAAAAAGTAAATTATTTAGAAGAGAAAAGCATAAAAAAAGGATGATAATTTTTCGGTTGTTAAACCTGAATTGATACTTTATACTCAATTTGACCGGAGAAAAAATGAAAAATTCATTACCGAAAAAAGAAATTATGTATGAAGCATTGATGAACAGGGATCCGGATTATGAAGGAATTTTTGTTGTAGCTGTAAAAACAACGGGTGTTTTCTGCAGGCCGACATGTACTGCAAAAAAACCTAAAGAGGAAAATGTAGAATTTTTTAAAACTCCAAAAAAGGCTCTTCACTATGGGTACCGTCCATGTAAGATATGTAAGCCAATGTCTCATAAAGGAGAAGTGCCCGGGTGGCTGAAGCCATTAATTGAAGAAGTGAATGAAACACCGGGGATAAGATTAAAAGATTGGGAAATAAGAGATCGGGGACTTGACCCTAATCGTGTCCGCAGATGGTTCAAGGAAAATCATGGAATGACATTTCAGGAATTCTTAAGAGTACTTAGAATTGGTCATGCATTTGGTCGCATTCGCTTTGGGAAGAAGGTTGTTGATGCTGCCTTCGAATCAGGATATGAATCTTTGAGCGGTTTTACGGAATCTTTTAAGAACAAAACCGGATTTTCTCCATTGAAAAGCCATAATAATGAATTGATAAAAATCACCCGTATATTAACACCTCTGGGACCGATGCTTGTCGGTGCACTGGATGAAGGAATCTGTCTCCTGGAATTTATTGACAGAAAAATGCTTCAGACCCAGTTAAAAAAAATAAACTCCTACTTCGGTACTGTTTGCGTCCCCGGAGATCATAAACATTTTAAACAGCTGGACAGGGAATTAAAGGAGTATTTTAACGGAAAAAGAAAAATTTTTACCGTACCAATCGTATATCCGGGATCTGATTTCCAGGTAAAAGTATGGGAACAATTGCGGACAATCCCCTATGGGACGACAAGATCATACGGTGAGCAGGCAAAAATACTCGGCAGACCTAAAGCTGTTCGGGCGGTTGCATCTGCAAATGGTGCGAACAGAATTGCAGTTATTGTTCCGTGCCACAGAGTAATTGGCAAAGACGGAAAACTTGTCGGATACGGAGGTGGATTATGGAGGAAAAAATACCTGCTCGAACTTGAAATGAGATTTTTGTAATCCTGATTAATAAAATTTTTTCCCTCAATAGTCTTTTAATATCAGTATAAAAATTTCTGAATAGGATATAATCAACCTGATCAGATTCCCCGATCTGTAGAAGGAGTAAATATGTATTCTCATGTTATAGAAAAACACGGTAATATAGATGATATAAAAAAAATAGTCTCAGAACTGCCTCAATTTGACAAAAATCAGGTTCTTATAAAAGTTAAAGCTTCCTCTTTAAACCCGGCCGATATTAAAGTTATATCCGGAAAAGAAGGTGGAAAATTCATCCACTCATCAAGACTTCCAGTAAGGCTCGGTTTTGATTTCAGTGGAATAATTGAAGATACGGGTTCGGAAATATCACAATTCAATGCTGGTGATGAAGTTTTCGGATTCCTTCCCTACTCCCGAAAGACATGGCAGGGAAGTTTTTCAGAGTATGTTTCGGTGGACAAAAGGACTATTGCTAAAAAATCAAAAAAAATTACTTTTGAAGAGGCTGCTTCTTCAGCAACGGCAGCATCAACTGCAATACAGTCACTTGAACATATTGGAAAGATAAAAAAGGGATATAAAATTTTCATAAACGGAGCTTCGGGTGGAGTCGGAAGCTTTGCAGTACAGGTAGCAAAAAATCATGGAACTGAGACTTGGGGTACGTCAGGGAAGACTAATATCGAATATTTAAGAGAGCTCGGTGTTGATAATGCCCTGGATTACAGGAATTATTCTATTGAGGACATTAAAGTCAAATTTGATATTGTCTTTGATATTGCTTCGAAATTGCCATATGGAAAAGTAAGATATTTATTGAGAGAAGGAGGGATTTACATTACCCTTTTGCCATTTCCGGGATTTTTTCTTGGCAAAATTCTTTCTATGTTTACCAAAATGAGCTATTCATTATGTGTGGTAAAACCGGACGGATCGGATCTTGAAAAGTTATCAGAATTATTGAAAATGGGAGCCATAAAATCCTCCATATGTGAAACATATGCTCTTAGTGAATTAACAAATGCTTTAAAAAGACTAAACAAGGGAAGTGTAAGAGGAAAGATTGCAATAACTCATTAAGTTCGGTTTAAATGTATAAACCGGTTCTGCTGAGAGTTAATAATTTGACTTGAGTTGTGAATCGACTAAAATATCCTTTTTCAGGAGAAATCATGTATGAGAAAGAGTTAAAAACCGGAATTGAAGCCATATCAAATGCAATGAAAATGAGCCGTGTTATCCAAAGTGAACTTACATCCGAAGGTAAAATTGATAAATCAGACAAATCACCGGTCACAGTTGCCGATTTCGCAGCACAGGCAGTAATATGCTGTATTCTTTCCAGGAATTTTCCTGATATTCCAATAGTCGGAGAAGAGGACTCTGAAGATTTAAAAGATCCGAAGAACAGTGAAATATTAAACCGGATAAATTCCTTTCTCGAAAGATTCAATTTCGGAAAAGGATTTTTATATGAGGATGATGTTTTTAAAAGCATTGATCTCGGGAACGGGGATCCGGACTCGGAGTTGTTTTGGGCCCTTGATCCGATTGATGGAACAAAAGGATTTCTAAGGGGTGAGCAGTATGCCATAGCTCTTGCTCTTATTAGTAAAGGAAAAGTTGTCATGGGAATTAACGGCTGTCCGAACCTGACTTTTAATAGCACTAAACAGGATAAAGGGTATATTGCCGCTGCAATCTTAAACGAAGGATCCGGATTTTATAGTAGTGAAGGCATAAAAAAAAAGGAAATTAAAGTATCTTCAAAGAGTGATCCCGCTGAGATGAGATTTGTTGAAAGTTATGTTTCCGCCCACGGCAACCAGAAACTTCAGGAGGAGATAGCAAAAAAATTAAGGATTGGGAAACCCCCGGTTCAACTGGACAGCCAGGTAAAATACACTATTGTTGCATCCGGAAATGCAGAAATATATATGCGTATCCCGAATCCGAATTCCCCCGATTATAAAGAAAAAATCTGGGATCATGCAGCCGGAAGTCTGATAGTAACCGAGGCCGGCGGAGTTGTAACTGACATCGATGGAAAAACACTCGATTTTTCCGTTGGGAAAAAAATGCTTAATAACAGGGGAATACTTGCGTCGATCCCTCCCATTCACAATAAGGCCCTGGATGTTCTGAAAGTACTCGGAGCATAACAGTGAGGTAGACCGCAATGCCCCTCATCAAACTACTTTCGGTCATATTATTACTTATCATACTGATCAAAATGAAGGCTGATATCTCATTATCACTCTTTATTATATCGGTTTACTCTATCCTCATCTTCGGAGTCAATCTCTCCTTAGCGTTTAAAACAACTTTAGCAAAACTCTCAGAATCCTCATCGATTCAGCTCTACCTTATCGTTATTTCTGTTCTTTTCATTTCGAAGATACAGCAAAAGCAGGGAATGTTTGATAAACTGATAAATTCCTTAAACTTTATACTCAGGGATAAACTCAGAGTATCAATGGTGGGACCGGCACTGATCGGATTTTTGCCCATGCCAGGAGGAGCGCTGGTTTCTGCCCCGCTTGTAAAGAGTTCAACTAAGGAGCTGGGCTTAAAAAAAGAGTTCATGACTTTTTTAAATTACTGGTTCCGTCACATCTGGGAATTTGTATGGCCGATATATGCAGGACTTCTTCTTTTTCAGACTATGTCAAAGATCCCAATGAAAAAAATTGTTCTCCTGCAATCTCCCTATACTCTTATCAACATTTTAAGCGGAATATTCATGATCTCTCTCTATCTGAAAAGAAACGGTATCAAAAGAACAAAAATAACTCAAAAAAGAAATACAAAAAAGATAATATCTGATTTTATTGAGGGAACATGGCCGGTTATTTTTATTATTTTACTATTCTTTCTTTTTTCAGTACCTTTATATTTATCACTTGTAATTACAGCAGTAGTTTTGGCGATAATTTCAAAAACCGGTTGGAAAAATATTCTGAAAATGCTTACTTCCTGGTCGATAATCAAAACCTTAATTCTTATTGCTTCTGTTCTGGTTTTTCAAAATATTATTTCTGTGTCAGAGCTGTTGAGTTATCTTAAAGGTGAGTCGCTGAGTCTGGGAATACTTGTTCTTTTCTCTTTTGTAATATCCTTTTCTCTTGGATTTCTCACCGGAGTAAATACGGCATTCATTGCAATCGCTTTCCCGGTAATGCTGCCTGTTATAAATACATCTCCACACTTTCTTGCATTGTCAATATATTTATATGTAATCGGATTTGCAGGAATCCTCCTTTCACCTGTTCATCTCTGCCTGGTTCTATCAAATGAGTATTTCGGATCAAAACTTACGGGAGTTTACAGATACCTTTTTCCTCCCGTCCTGCTTTTAATGATTGCAGCAACAGCAGTGGTTTTTGTTTTAGGCTGACTTGTGTAATATCCATTTTAAAAGTTATAATAGAAGCAGGAGTTTTATTTGAAAATTAATTTACAAATTATATTTTCTGCCATTTGCTTCATTTTTCTTTCTGTAAATATTTCTGCTGCTGTTGATTTAGAAAAAGTTGAGGTGAACAAATTGCTTGATAATTTTCATGTTTTTGCTTCAAAAGCCAATGAGGCGGGGTACATTGGCTCAATGGCTTCCGATGGAATATTCCTTGGGACCGATCCGGATGAATTCTGGACAAAGGAACAGTTCAGGGCCTTTGTTCACAAATACTTTTCAAAGGGAATCGGGTGGACATATACTCCTTCAAAACGAAGAACATTCTTCTCTAAAAATGGAAAAATTGCATGGTTTTCTGAAGATTTGAACAATGAAAAATATGGCCGGTTAAGAGGTTCGGGTGTCTTGAGAAAAGAGGATACAGGCTGGAAAATCGTACAATACAATATGGTGTTTGTCATCCCGAACAATTGCACTTCGGATGTCGTATCAATTATAAAGAAATACAAAAAAAAGGAGACATGAAATAATATGGACTTAAAATTGGAAGGGAAATCTGTTCTTGTACTGGCTGCCAGTTCGGGGATCGGAAAAGGTGTTGCACTGGAGTTTGCCCGCGAAAAGGCAAAAGTGATGATTGTAGGACGCTCTAAAGAGAGGCTGAAGAAAAGTGCCGATGATATAGAGTCTTTGACAGGAAACAGGCCTCTGATTCATACGGCTGACCTTAACAGGCTTGAAGAGATTGAATCTGCTGTAAAAAAGGCAGAATTAGAGAATGGGTCTGTATACGCACTCTTTAACAATACAGGTGGACCTCCTCCCGGAAAGTTTGACGATTTTGATGACGATGCCTGGATAGAGGCGTTTAAATTGACATTTTTATCTTTTGTAAGATCAATAAGGCTGGTTTTGCCCTCTATGAAGAGAAACGGAGGCGGAAGGATTGTAAATAACACATCTTCATCCATCAAGCATGCACTCGATCACCTGCTCCTTTCAAACTCCTTCAGAACAGGACTTGTTGGGTTCACAAAATCACTGGCAAGAGAACTGGGAGAATATAACATTCTTCTAAATGTAGTTGGAGCCGGAAAAATAAAAACACCTCGTGTGAACCAGATTGATACAATAAAGGCAACCAGAGGGGGGATGTCCCTGAAAGAATTTCAGGATAAAAATGCTGCAACAATTCCGCTGGGCAGATATGGAGAACCTGATGAAATGGGGAGACTTGTCACATTTTTATGTTCTGAGGCAAATACATATATAACAGGTCAAAATATTCTTGTCGATGGCGGCCTTGTTGATGCATACTGATTTTAGGAGGCTGAAAATGAAAGTAATTAGAAAAAATACGGCTGAAAGCTGTGAACCGCAGGAAGGCTGGAAAAGATTAAGTCTTTGCAATGAAAAAGAGATCTCTATAGAATTTTTTTCCAAGCCTCCCAATCATTCTTCTCCTGAACATATGCACCCCAGCGTTCAGGTACTGGTTGTATTAAAAGGATCTCTAAAAGTAACAGTTCATGATGAAGAGGAGTTGGTATCAGAGGGAGATACGGTCTACATTGCGGGAAACGAACCCCATATTGTTGCAAATCCTTTAAATATAGAATCTGAAGGACTGGATATATTCATCCCGGGAAGATCTTTTGATTTCTGGAAGAATAAAAAAATGAATTGAGGTTTGCAGCTTGACAGAATTGTTTTCATTAACTAAACTTGCACACGGAAAAGAAAAGGGGTCTTAATTGATAAAGATCGGATTAACCGGAGGAATTTGTACCGGTAAAACTTTTGTACTTGATTTGTTTAAAGAGTTGGGATGTTATACTCTCAGTGCAGATAAGATTGCAAAAGATATTATTTTTTCTGAAAATTTTGAAATACTGGAAAAAATAAAGTCAGTATTTGGAGAGGATATATATTCTGAAGAAAATGGTCTTGATAAAGAACGTTTTTCAAAGTCTCTCTTTGAAGATACAAAAAAAAGAGAATTTATAAACAATTTCATTCACCCTCTTGTTGCAAAAGAGCGGGATAAAGTGTACAACGATCTGAATAAAGCGGGAATAAAGGGATTTTTTGTTTATGAATCTGCGCTGCTGGTCGAAGCGGGGATATTTAAAAATTTTGATAAAATTATTGTTACTTATACAAGCAGTGACGAGCAGTTGAAAAGATTAATGGAAAGAGATAGGATTGAACCGGAGATGGCTGAAAAAATGATAAAAGCTCAATTCCCGTTGAGTGAAAAATTAAAAGTCGCAGATTTTACAATAGATACCACCGGCACGATGGAAGAGGCAAAAAGGAGAGCATTGGAGACTTACTATCTTCTAAAAAACAGTTTCAAAAAAGATAATAACGGGATAGCAAAAGAATGAACCATAATAAAATTTTAATAAACGCTTTAAAATCACTTGGGCTTAATCCAAGTGCGGCTGTTGAAGAGATAAGGCAGAGATATTTTAAAAAAACCGGAGAAGCAAGGTTTAAAATCGTTTTCCTTAATGATGAGAGTGCAAGAAGTAATTTTTTAGAAATTCATGAATCTTATGTCATCGCAATGAGAGAATATCAGAATGAACATCCCGAGGAGAATATTGCTTATTATCCCCCTCACCAGGTTTTTAACTTAATTTTCAATCAGGGCATATATTTTCTAATAAAAGATAAAATGATAAAAGCAGGCGAAAAATTTGAAGAAGCCGAACGGCTGAGCCAGGATAATGCACTTGTGAAAATATATCTTGGAATTGTCCTTATGAAAAGAAAAAATTATTATGCAGCAGAAAAATATTTTCAGAAATCAGTTCAAATTGAGGCTGAGAATAGTGATGCATGGTTCTATATGGGATACAATTATATGAAAGCAGGTCAGTACCAAAAAGCCGGTGCCTCTTTTGAAAAATCAAAAGAATTAAATCCCTACAGAAAAGATATTCTCGATGCAAGAAGGGAATTACAGAATCTTTCTTCAGGGAAAAAATATTCAAAAAAGGCTTCAATCTTCAAACGTTTAATCGGAAAATAGGTTTATTTTTTTTTATAAAGACCTTTTTCACCTTCACTTTTTGCTATAACAACAGTTCCGATACTGTCACTGAACACATTTATCATTGTTCTGAACATGTCAAGCGGCCTGTCCACCGCAAGCATTGTCCCTATAATTACGGCAACATCCGAGTCTTTGAAACCTATTGCCTGAGTTACTATAAAAATAACTACAAGTCCCGCACTTGGGATACCCGCTGCACCAATAGAAGCAAGCAGTGCGGTTAATACAACAATTAACTGTTGAATTATTGTCAAATGTAGCCCAAGAACCTGGCTGATAAAAATTACTCCTGCACACTCATAGAGCGCTGTGCCATCCATGTTTACTGTTGCACCCAGCGGAAGAACAAAACTTGATATCTTATTGGATACGCCAACATTTTTCTCAACATTACTCATTGTTAAGGGAAGGGTTGCAGATGAGGAGCTTGTTGAAAATGCGGTTGCAAGGGCAGAGGCCATTGCTCTAAAATGTTTTACAGGGCTTGTCCTGGTTAACAAAAAAAAGATAAGAGGAAGTGTTATTACAAGGTGAATTGTCAATCCGGCTGCAATTGTAACCATATATTTCCCGACTGCCTTTATCATTTCAAAGCCGGTTCCTGCAACAACTTTGGTCATTAGACCGAAAACACCTATCGGTGCGAATTTAATTATGATTTCGGTCACCTTCATTATCAATTCAAAAAAGGAATTAAAAAATTTTTTTATGAAATCACCGCTCTCTTTTGAAATTTTAGTGATCCCTATCCCGAGAATTATAGAAAAGAAAATTATCCCGAGCATGTCGCCGCTTGAAGCTGCATGAACAGGGTTCAACGGGATCATTCTTATAAGAATATCTGCAATGGATCCCGGAGTTTTTATGTCTCCTGCACTGAAAGTCGAATTAATTTTTCCGCTAAAGCCGACACCCGGTTTAATTAGATTTGTCATCACAAGCCCGACAAGGATGGCGAGAAGGCTTGTTGTGACATAGTATAAAATGGTTTTAGCCCCAATTCTTCCGAGTGATTTTCCTTCTCCGATGTTTGAAACGCCGCTGACAATTGATGCAAAAATCAATGGAACTATAATCATACGCAGGAGGCGGATAAAGACTGTTCCCATTGAAGTAATTATTGCGTATAACCATCCTCCGGGTTCTCCGACGGCTGTAACCTGAAATATAAATCCGGAAACTATTCCCAAAGCCATTGCTATCAGGATTTGCCAGTGCAATTTGATTTTCATTAAGACTCCTTTTGCATTTCCTGCTGTTGTGATATATTAGCTATTCTAATGAAGTGGAAGAGTATTTTCAAGGAAGCGGCTTTTATTTCCTCTATTCATTTAAGTACAAAGATACTTGGCTTTTTTGAAAAACTGCTTATCGCTTATCTTTTTGGAACATCTTCTATTTCAGACGCCTATTTTTTTTCATTTGCTATATTCATACTCTTGTTTGATTTTTTCAATGAATCTACTTCTCCTGCATTACTTCCTTCCTATGTAAAAGCCAGAGAAGAGCAGCAGCAGCGTTCGCTTTTAAATTCGGCTTTCTCATATCTTTCCTTAGCCGGAATTATTATTTCTCTTCTTATCAGTTTATTTGCCGATGCAATTATTAATAACTTCACAGGTTTTCCGCCGCAAACAGCTGATATTGCCACCGATTATCTTCGTATAATATCTCTCGGTATTGGATTTGTTATAGCATCAATATCCACTTACCTGTATATAAATTCCGGGAAAAAATTCCTTCCGGCATCTCTTGGTGATCTTTTTTTTAAAATTACCGGAACACTGTTCTTTTTGTATGCAATTATAGATAGATCTATCGGGCTTATCCCCCTTGCTGTAGGGATTCTTGCAGGATCTGTAATTAAACTTGCAACTCATATTATCTATCTGAAAAGAACCAATAACAGCATCAGGTTAAATTTCGAAACCGGTTTTTTGTCTGTATTTAAAAAGTCTCTTCCAGTAATTGCAGGAGTACTGTTTGCCAAGGGAAGAATACTTTTTGATAATCTTATTGTATCAGGTATGGCTATTGGCAGTGTAACTGCTATGCAGTTGGGATACAGGGTTATGGAATTCTCAATAGTTGTGCTGCTTGAACCTTTCTCAACTGTCCTTTTCCCTGAATTTGTATCAATGACCGGTGACAGGAAGGCGCTTTCGGAAAAAGTAAGAAGATCGGTAAAGTTAATGCTGTCACTGTTCATTCCGGCATCTTTTTTTGCCTTCGTGTTCCGGCATGAGATCATTGCCCTGCTTTTTAAAAGAGGAGAATTTGATGAAAAAAGTGTAATCCTGACTGCATCAGCTTTCTCATTTTACGTTTTATCAATGATTTTTATATGCCTGGATTTTCTCTTCTCAAGAGCGCTTTTTTCTTTTGGTGACACAAAATTTCCTCCTTTGTTTGAGATTGTCTCTATTACATTTCATATTCTTTTTGTACTGATCTTCAGAAGCAGAGGTCTTTTTATTGTCTCTCTTGCATTTCTATTAAACAGGATTATTAAATCTTTGCTTCTGTTTATTAAACTTAATAAAATTATTGAAATAAAATCAGGCATGGTGAAGTTCCTCTTTAAAGTGAGTGCATCTGTTTTTTCAGCTGCCTTTATCTCATTTATTGTTAATAATTATATCTTTAGCGAGATGCAGGGAATTCCTGCTTTTTTAATCACCGGGGTATCATTTTTTCTTTTCACTCTTTCCGGTTTTTTTTTGACGGGGATTATCCGGGATTTTCGCTTATTTTTGAAGAATTGATCCGGGAATTAAAATATTATTTTAAATAAAAGAAGTATATATTATAATTAAGCTGTATGAGGGAGAAAAATCGGCTAAAAGGGTGACTGTAATGAAAAATACAACTAAAATTCCTAACTCATTTTTTGCTTTAATGATCTATATTTTATTTATTTTATTCGGAATCCTCAGTCTTAAACACCTGCCGATTCTGTTTGCTCCCATTTTTTTTTCAATAATAATTGTCTATCTCTTCAATCCTCTTGTAAACCAAGTTGAGAAAAAGAGCAGGCTTCCCCGGGGAGTTATATGCGGCGGACTTATGCTTATCCTGGTTCTTTTTATAGTTCTTGTGGTAATTAAACTTTTTCCCTATCTGATTGACCAGATGGAAAATGCTGCCCAGAAATTTCCGGCAATTCTGAAAAAATTTGGAAATAGTATGAAAGTAGTCAGTGATTACATAACAAAAAATTTTTCCGAATATATTGGAAATATTGATCTCATGGGGAAAATTGAGGGCCTTATCAGTGATTCTCTTATGAACCTGTCGAGGTTCCTCCTCCATACTTTTTCAAGCATCTACAATTTTCTTATTATAATTGTTTATTTAGTACTTACACCTATTTTTTCATACTACTTTTTAAAAGACATAAAAAGAGTGGAAAAAAGCTTTTACGATCTTATTCCGGTTCGATTGAGAGGAAGGGTCAAAAAAAAACTTAACAGGATTGATGATATCCTCTCCTCATTTATCAGGGGGCAGGCAATAGTGGTGTTAATCCTTTCATTTCTTTATTCGGTTGGTTTGTCACTGATAGGTCTGCCGTTTGCAATTCTGATTGGTATTTTTGCAGGCCTTGGTGATATAGTACCCTATTTCGGAACGATTGTAGGATTTATTGTATCAATCATTATTGGTTTTGTTCACTATCACTCTTTTGATCACCTTTTTTTGATCATGCTTGTTTTCGTGATAGTGAAAGGGAGTGAAAACTGGTTCTTCTACCCAAAAATAGTCGGAAAAAAGGTTGGGATGCATTTTGTCTGGGTAATATTATCAATAATTCTGTTCGGCAAACTATTCGGTTTTTGGGGCCTTGTTTTTGCCATTCCATCAATGGCTGTTTTTAAAGTTTTTTTAAAGGATTTGATGGACAATTACAAAAAATCGGAGCTATACAAAGGATGAAAAAAGCAACGATTTTTATTGTTTTTTTGATCATTATGCTTCCATTAATAACCGGAAAAGAAAAAAAATCTTCAAATGTTGAAGTATTTCTGAAAAGAGCGGTTAATTTTTATAATAAACTGCAACCGGTAGATAAAGAATTAGTGAACAGGGCTCTTCTTAAAAAACGCTTTATCAGATCCCTGAGAAGAGCAGCGAAAATCACAAAAGATAAATTTCAGAAGGAGTATCTGCTCTCTATTATCCCGGGTTTTAGAAAAAATGAAAAAATTGATAAAAATCTGTTCCAGGGAACAACAAGTTCCTTTCACTTATTATTCATCCCCCAAAAAAAAATTAAAGGTAAAACCTCTTTATTAATTGAGAAGGATGAAGAAATTACGGCTATGATTAACAAGTATATAAGTGCTGTTTTGGATCTGGCAGAAAAGGGTGAGCTGAAGAGGAAAATCAGATTTTTGCCGGAGAAAATCTTGATGATTGCCGGAAAAGTAGTAATTCCCGGAAATTTTAAGAGAGGAGTGATTCTCTATCCTGCTGGGGGAAATAGATCATTTAATTATCCGAGTACATATTTTTTAACCGGTTTTCATAAAGTGTTTATTGCCGATTCTGTTTTGCCAATTTCAAAAAAACTCTATCCTGAATATTCCATATCCGGGAATGATACCGGTTTATATATATCAGCTCTTGCACTGCATCGTCTTGCACATTTCATTGGACCTGCAATTGTTAAAAAAGAAAAAACCGGAAAAAAGAAGAATGGTGAAAAAAAAGAAAAACGTGAAGAGCTGAAAACACCAAAAGATGAACTAAAGCAATTTTTTCAGCTTATAGAGGAATTAAGAGCTGATACCGATATGATAATTATTGCAGGAATTCTTTCAGAAAAAAAAATCCTGAGTAAGATAGATTTTGAAAAAATGTTAAAGATTCTAATTCTTTCTAAAATTGCTAAATCGAAAAACACAAAAAATACACTCTCAAAACAGAGTTCAATTATTATTCTCAATGAACTTTTTGAGAATGGAGGAATTACACTCAACCTTGCTTCAAAAACTTTAAGATTTGACATTGATGCATTGAAAAAAAGTTTTAAAAAAATCCGGGAATTCTACACTGACCTGGAAGCGAAGGGAAAAATTAAAGAGAGTAAAAAGTATATAGAAGAAAAGGAAAAGCCGGGTAACCGGCTAAAATCCATCCTCGGATTCCTTTGAAATTAGTCCAGGCTACATGATAAATATTTTTGACATCAGCAGAGCCCGGTTAAAGGAAATTGTAAAAAAAAACGGGATGAACTCTTTTATAAGTGATCAAATCTACATGTGGATATATAAAAAACGAAAATACAAAAGTGATGAATGGTTAAATATAAGTAAAAAAAATCGTGCACTTCTATCAAAACTTTTTTTTACGGATCCCGGACAGCCGGAAAAAATTCTCGGTGATAAGAGAGATGCTCAGAAGCTTCTTCTTAAGTTGAAAGATGGATTTAAGATAGAGGCTGTTATTATCAGGGAAAAAAATCATTATACTTTTTGTTTATCCTCTCAGGTCGGATGCCCGCTGGCATGTAAATTTTGTGCAACAGGAAAAATGGGCTATAAGAGAGATTTGAGCATGGGAGAGATTGTTTCCCAGGTCTTGATTTTGAGGGATGCTGTCGGGGAGTATTCCGGCAAGCTGAATCTCGTTTTCATGGGGATGGGTGAACCGCTGTTAAATTATGAAAATCTTAAAAGATCCCTGATCCAGATTACTGATATTGACGGTATCGGGATTTCTCCAAGAAATATTACCGTTTCAACATCCGGAATTCTTGAAAATCTTATGCTACTTGAAAATGATTTTCCAAATGTTAAAGTAAGTTTTTCACTGAATGCTTCCTCTTCTGAAATGAGAAAAGAGTTGATGCCGATATCCCGAAAAGAAAAACTTGAAAATCTGCTTGCCCATTTCAGAAAAAAAGAAAGGAAACACAGGATTACATTTGAATATGTCCTTATAAAGGGGATAAATGATTCAATTAAAGATGCAGATAATATATTTTCAATGTTAAATGGAATTTCATGTAAAATAAATATAATTCCTTACAATGAGAATGACGCTATTACTTATATGTCCCCTGGCGCCAAAACAGTTGATGAATTTGCAGAATATCTGGCAAAAAAGAATTTTACAGTAATGGTCAGATGGTCGAAAGGGAGAGATATAAAATCCGCCTGCGGCCAGTTAGCAGGAGAACAAGAGTGAAAAAAAAGATCCTAAGTCATTTGGAAGGAGGAGTCGTGAAAAGAGTGAAATACTATTTGTTTTTTATTTTATTGTTCTTTTTTTTTATCAGCTCTGATATTTTTACCGAAAGTAAGAACCTGACAAGAGAAGATAATCAATTAAATAACTTTTTGGCTGGAGTTAAATATGAAACGGGGAACTGGACACATCCTGACTATTCAAAGCCGTTTAAGTCATATGGAAATCACAGATTCCTTGTAAGAACAGAAAAACCCTCTGAATATATCAGGGTTAAAATTTGGTGGAGACGTCCTGATGCCGATCCAAAAAAAAAGAGTGTGGCTGTTGTTGCTTCTACCGGAAATAGAGAAATTAGAAATGTAAAAATTATTAAAGTTAATAATTCATTTGGAGAAATTGTTTTTCGGGGAGAGAAAGGGTGTAAAGACTATTATATTTACTACTTTCCGTACAAATCAACCGGGGGTTATTACCCAAAAGTTGTGTATTTCCCTTCAAAAAACCATTCGGATCCCGAATGGATGGCAGGTTATTCTGTTTCCGGCAAGGTTACAGATGCAAAAGTAATTGCATACCAGTCAATTGATGGATTTAACTCTTTTTTTCCTATGGAGGTAATAGCCCTTAAAAGGGAGGTTGACAGTTTTGTCAAAAAATATCCAAAACCAATTTACCTTTTTCCGGAGTTCAGGGATTACCCCATTCGAATGAGCAAGTTTCTCCCTTATCATTGGGTAAGACGCGGGATTAAAAATGGGTTAAACGACAAAGTTTCAAGAGGAGAGTTTTATACTTTTCAACTTGGAGTATGGTCACCCTTTAAAGATTTAACTAACCTGAAGGTTGAGTTTTCAGGACTAACTTCGAAGAGAGGAAAAAAAATAGAGATCACCGGACTTGAGTGCTTCAATCTATCCGGGATCGATCTTGACGGGAATAAATTTTCAAAAAAGTTAAGTGTCGGAAAGGGATATGTACAAGCGCTATGGTTTGGAATAGATATTCCGGTAAGTGCAGAACCGGGACTTTATCACGGGAGGATCAAAGTTTTTTCGGATTCAACCGATTCTGCTTCCAGTGAGATTTTACTTGAAGTAAAGAAAGACATTTTAAAAAATCACGGTGATTCTAATCCGAAAAACATGTCACGGCTGAGGTGGCTGAACTCAACAATAGGTGAAGAGAAAGATTTTATTGTAAAACCTTTTGTTCCTGTTAGCTTTAAAAAGAGAAAAATATCTATACTTGGACGAGATATCTATCTTGATAAAAGCGGCCTGCCTTTGAAAATTCAATCCTTTTTTTCTAAAAAGATGACCTCTTTTTTAAAAAAGCCCTTAGATATTATTGACGATAATTTTGATTTCAAGGTTGAGGATCATAGAGGTTCGTTTGAAAAGTGGAATTTCAGACCCTACAGGATAAGACAAGATCACAAAAGTTCTGCATATTGGAGTGTTAAAGGAGAATCTACCCGTTTTGCTATTAATATATCCGGAAGAATTGAATATGACGGAATGGTTGATTACAGGATTAAACTCAAAGCTTTAAAAGAGACCGATTTGAAGGATATAATTTTAACCATTCCCATGAAAAGGGATGCAGCTGAATATATGATGGGGCTGGGAAGAAAGGGCGGGAAAAGGCCTGAAAAATTCCTATGGCACTGGAATGTTGAATTCTGTCATGAAGGTGCTTGGCTGGGAAATGTGAACAGGGGATTGCAGTTTGTTTTGAGAGATTTAAATTATGAAAGGCCTCTGAATACAAATTTTTATCACAATAAACCACTTAAGCTTCCTTTTTCATGGGGAAATAAAGGAAAAGGAGGCATAAAATTTTCAGGTGTTCAATCAGGAACTGTTGCGGTTGATTGTTTTTCCGGTCCGCGGAGGATGAAGAAGGGAGAGACTCTCAATTTTAACTTCAGATTATTTATAACCCCGTTTAAGCTGATTGATCTGAAAAAACATTTCAAAACAAGGTTTGTACATAAATACCTTCCCGTTGATGATGTTTTAAAACTTGGAGGAACTGTTGTGAATGTGCATCATGCAACTGAAATTAATCCCTATATAAACTATCCCTTTTATAACCTGAATAAGCAGAAAAGATACATTGATGAAGCTCATGATAAAGGAATTAAAGTGAAACTTTATAACACCATACGTGAGCTGACTTACAGAGCATATGAGTTGTTCCCTCTCCGGAGTCTCGGGACTGAGATATTTAATGACGGAACAGGTGGGGGGCACAGCTGGCTTCAGGAACATCTTCGATCAAACTATCACTCTGCATGGCATGCAACGAATGTAAATGATGCGGCGATTTTAAACAAGGGAACATCCCGATGGACAAACTACTACATTGAAGGATTGAACTGGCTTGCGAAAAACCAAAAAATTGATGGTCTCTACCTTGATGATATTGCATTCAGCAGAGAGACAGTTAAAAGGATTGCAACTGTTTTAAACAAAAATCGCGATGAAGTGATAATAGATCTCCACTCTGCAAACCAGTTCAATAAAAGGGACGGCTTTGTCAACAGCGCTTTTTTGTACATGGAGCATTTCCCCTATATCTCTCGTCTCTGGTTTGGAGAGTATTTTGAATATAATGAAGGGCCGGATTACTGGCTGACCGAGGTTTCGGGGATACCATTTGGACTGACAGGTGAAATGCTTGAGAAGGGGGGGCATCCGTTCAGGGGATTGGTTTACGGAATGACTAACAGGGTATATGGAAAATACAGTCCGGCTGAATTGTGGAAACTATTCGACAGCTTTGATATAGCCGGAAGTGATATGTTTGGCTACTGGATTAAAAATTCCCCTGTGAAAACCGCAGTAAAAAATATTAGATCTACCGTATATAAAAATGAGAAGGGATTGCTCATTGCAATAGGCTCCTGGCTAAACAGGGATGAAAGTGTGAAGCTGTATATAAACTGGAATAAAACAGGGTTTAAAAAAGCTGATTCTGTCCTATACGCTCCGGAAATAAAAGGTCTTCAAAAAAAGAGATTTTTTAATGTGGATAATCCTGTTCATGTAAAAAAGGAAAAGGGACTGATCTTAATACTAAAAAAAGTAAAGTAATATTTTTTTTACTTCTAATTTAAGAAAATTATTGTTAAAATTAAATTTATGAATTTATTATATATAAAAATTTTTAAAATAATTGTTGGAGAAAAATGAAAAAAATTGCCATACCAAGGGAAAATAGTCCCGGTGAAACCAGGATTCCCATGCTTCCGGTTGATGTTGAACATCTGGTCAAGCTGGGAGCGGAAGTAAGTATTGAATCGAATGTCGGACGGAGCATCAATTTCATTGACTCGGATTATACCTCTGTCGGTGCAAAAGTGGTTAAAAACAGGAAATCCCTGTTATCCCGGGCAGACATCGTTTTACGGCTCAATAAACCGCCCGTAGATGAAATTAAGCTCATATCCAAAAATTCGGTGCATATAAGTTATTTGGATCCATTTAATGAGAAGCGGCTTGTGAAGGCCTTTTTGGACCAGGGGGTAAATGCCATCAGCATGGAGATGATCCCCAGAACCACCCGGGCACAGAAGATGGATTCGTTAAGTTCACAGGCGAGCCTTGCCGGATATGCGGCAGTCATTTTTGCTGCAAATAAACTAAACCGTATTTTTCCCATGATGATGACTCCTGCAGGCACTATTTCTCCTACAAAGGTTTTTATAATCGGTGCCGGTGTTGCAGGTTTGCAGGCTATCGCAACGGCAAAACGACTTGGTGCCAGAGTGGAGGCATTTGACACAAGGCCTGTTGTTGAAGAGCAGGTTAAATCTCTGGGAGCAAAATTTGTAAAAATTGATCTTGGTGAATCGGGCCAAACTAAAGATGGTTATGCAAAAAAACTTACAAAGGAACAGTTGGAAATTCAGCGCCAAGCGATGGTAAAAAAATGTGCCCAGTCTGATATCGTAATTACAACTGCTCAGGTATTTGGTCATAAAGCACCTTTAATTATCACAAAAGAGATGGTTAAGAGCATGAAGCCGGGAAGTATTATTGTTGATATGGCGGTAAGTACCGGCGGCAATGTTGCAGGTTCTGAAGTAGATAAGGATGTTAATATCAACGGAGTGATCGTTACCGGAGTCAGTAATCTTCCCGGACGGGTTGCGTTTCACGCCAGCCAGATGTATTCAAGCAATTTAAAAAATTTACTTTCAGAATTTTGGGATAGTGAAAAAGGTATATTCTCTCTCAATTTGGAAGATGAGATTATTAAAGGGTGCCTTATAACCCACGAAGGCTCCCTCTTCAGTGACAGACTGATCAATCTAAAGTAGGAGGATCTATGGAAGTGATGACAGCCATTTATCTGGCATTTATATTGATGCTTTCCATGTTTTTGGGCTTTGAAATAATTTCAAAAGTACCTGCAACATTACATACACCGTTGATGTCCGGTTCAAATGCAATTTCCGGTATCACTATTGTCGGCGCGATTATACTGGCCGGGAAAGCTGAAAACAATAGTGTACAAATAGTATTGGGTGTCAGTGCTGTTGCACTGGCTACAATAAATGTTGTGGGAGGCTATCTTGTAACTGACAGGATGCTTGCTATGTTTAAGAAAAAACCAGAAGGAAAATCCAAATGAATCTGACTTTCGCAATTAAATTTTCTTATATTATTTCGGCTATATTGTTTATTTTTGGTTTAAAAATGTTATCCAGTCCTTCAACTGCGCGCAGAGGCAACCTATTGTCTTCGATTGCCATGCTTATCGCTGTGGTCGTCACGCTCTTAAACCAGGAAATAATTGACTACAGATGGATCGTTTTGGGTCTCGTCATCGGGTCAACGATTGGTGCCGTATTGGCCAGAATTGTTGCAATGACTCAAATGCCTGAGATGGTTGCAATGTTTAACGGAACCGGTGGTGCAGCAAGCTTGCTTGTTGGTTTTGGTGTGTATGTTTCTTCATCTCAAATTAGTGATTTTACTTTAATTACAATTGTCCTCTCAATTTTGATCGGGGGTGTAACGTTTACCGGAAGTATTGTTGCGTGGGGGAAACTTGCGGAGGTATTTCCCGGGCGCCCTGTTCTTTTTTCCGGACAGAAAATAATCAACGCCTTATTGTTTGCCGCTCTGATTTTTGCCGGCATTCTGTTTGTTATCAGCCCCGGAATAAGGCTTGAGGCTGTTTTAGTTATAGTTGCTATTTCCCTGATTCTAGGAGTGCTAACCGTTATTCCTATCGGTGGTGCAGATATGCCGGTAATTATCTCGCTCTTAAACAGTTATTCGGGCCTTGCAGCATGTGCCGCAGGATTTGTTATTCAAAACAATATTTTGATCGTATCCGGTGCACTGGTGGGTGCCAGCGGTATTATATTGACAAATATCATGTGCAAAGCAATGAACAGATCACTTTCCAATGTACTTTTCACGGGTTTTGGTGCTCAGAAATCCGTTCCCGGTGAGGGAGAACAGGGAGATATCAATCCCATAAATGCTGAAGATGCCTATTTAATTTTAGAAGCTGCCGACTCAGTTGTGATTGTTCCGGGTTATGGGTTGGCTGTAGCTCAGGCGCAGCATACAGTGAAGGAATTGGGAAATCTCCTTGAAGAAAATGGATGTGAAGTCAGTTATGCAATTCACCCTGTTGCGGGAAGAATGCCAGGTCATATGAATGTGCTTTTAGCAGAAGCAGATGTCTCATATGATAAACTCGTTGAGATGGATGACATCAACCCTGTTATTAGTACTTTTGATGTTGCCCTTGTTATCGGTGCGAATGATGTTGTGAACCCGGCTGCCCGTGAAGATGAGAACAGCCCCATTTATGGTATGCCTATAATCAATGTAGATTATGCAAAAACCGTGTTTGTTTTAAAACGATCAATGGCCACCGGATTTGCCGGTATTCAGAATAAGCTCTTTTTTAATGATAATACAAGGATGCTTTTTGGTGATGCCAAGGATTCCATTCAGACATTGGTTTCAGAATTTAAATCTTCTTAAGTATAAATATAATATCTGACTGCTTTTTTTGAATTTTCATTTTTTCATAATGCATTCCCGGCGAATCTCTATTTACCGTTGAAATATTTTTTTCTCTATGTTCAAATAATTAAGAATAGGGGATTTGTTTGAACTATACTTTATAAGGGGGAAAAATGTTCTATTTAAGAGCTATTAGAGAAAATCCATTAAAAGCATTCAATACTCATGACACTTCAAAAACTATTTACGGAGTCTGGAGTAATATGGACGGAACAGCATATTGTGTTGCGGAGAGCGGAACTATCTTTTTTTTTAACGGATCTTCCGTTGATTCTTTCTACCTTGATCCGGGTGTTGATTTCTACGATATATTCGGATTTTCCAGGGATGATGCGATTGCTGTCGGTACCTATGGTTCAATCTACAGGTTCAACGGTGCAAAATGGAGCAAAATGGAATCCCCGACTCAAAACTGGCTTGAAGCTGTCTGGGGGTTCGGTCCGGATGATTTTTATGTTGCAGGTGATGAAGGGACTGTTTTCCATTACAGTAACGGTACATGGGAAAAGATACGGACAGGAATCAGAAACAGACTCTATTCGATTGCAGGTATTAGTGATGGATCAGTATATATATCCGGAAGTTTTGGAACTGTTTTAAAAATTTCAGGTGAAAAAGTTAAAAAGATCCCGACTAATACAGGGTCACATCTTCTTGGAATCCAAAAGATGCCGGGTTCTGATAAAATAATCGCCTGCGGATCCGAGGGAGCACTCTTTGTTCTTGAAAATAACAGGGTTACGCCGGTTAACAGCGGTGTCCTGAGTTCACTTTACGGATTGGATGCAGCTTCTGACAATGACGTTATGATAGTTGGTTGGCGCGGGGTTGCGCTGAGATATGACGGGAAAGAGGTCGTAAAACAAAATCTTGGTGAAAATTCATTTATGGAAGGAGTTGTGCATATCGGGGGAGGAAAATATCTTGCCGCCGGCTGGTACGGAAGGATCATGACCTTCTCAAAAGGAGATGAATACTGGCAGACATATCAGACCGGAAGAGCTGAAAAGACTCTCTCTGTTTCAATCAACAGTTCCGGTACAATTCTGGGTACAACTGATACAGGCAATATTTTTTTAAAAACAAAAAAACGAAAAAAAAAGAGAGTTGTATTTGTTCATCCTGTTGATTTAAACGTTTCAACAGAACTTAGCGGCAGCAGATTTCTGGTCGGAGGAGACAGAGGATTTTTTGTAAGGGTTGAACAAAAAAAAAGTGATCTTAAAATTTTCAAAATCGAAACCGGTACAAAAAAAAATATTCTTTGCCACACAGTGTTTGGGAACAGGCACTATTTTTCAGGGCAGGACGGTATTCTATTCAGAGCCTCTTCTCAAAAAATTTATTTAAATGAAAGATTTGGAAATATTGTTAAATCACGTGATGTTTTTTCCATTGCATTTGCCGATAAAGCAAACATCTACATACTCGGCTTCCGTAAAATGTTAAAAGTTGTTAATCTGGATACAGGAAAAATTACAGATCAGTTTGACGGGGAAAAAGTTGAGTCATTATTCGGCAGAAATGGAAGTGTCTTCTGCATTAAAGATGGAAAACTTTTGTCCCTGAACGGTGCTAAAGACTGGGATGTACTGATTGAAGAGCCGGGTAAGTTTTTCCCCACTGCAGGTGAAAACCCGGTTGTGGGAAATATATCTTCTGCGGGTGATATAATAGTCGGCGGGAGCAGGGGAGGACTTATACTTATAAAACCGGGTGAAAATCCTGTCTCTTTTCACTCAGGAGCATACAGATTTATAAACTCTATTGATAACTACGGGGATATGTATGCAGCAGGTGTAAGCGGGGGAAGAGTGGTTGGCGGAAGTCTGCAGAGCCCCGAGAGATATTCAGTCTCAATGTCTGCGCCTGCTTATTATAAAGTAATTCCTGTCGGAAATCAGTTTGTTTTTGCAGGTGAAGCATCGACAATCGGCATTTTTAAGCCCGGACTGAAAAGAGCAAAATTGATCTCCGCGGAGAGAGGCGATTTTTTATCGATATTAAAAGCCGGAGAAAAAATTGTTTGTGCCGGAGCGGGAATAATGACCCTGCTGAAAAAAGATGGAAAGATAGAGAAAAAAATAGTTGTTGACCAAATAATATCTGCTCTTGCTGATAACGGAAATGATATACTCGCAGGAACTACGAATGGTTCAGTATTGGGTATAAAAAGAGATCTTTTACTCTCGGGTAAATTTGACTCATCCGATTTTATATCAATAATAGATGATCTCGGTAGTCCTGTTATTGATATAGTCCCCGGGGAGAATCAAACCAGAATTGTTCTTGAAAATGGAAAGGTTTTGCTTGATAATGATCCCAAAAGACCCCTTATACATTTTACAGAACATAAACTTACAAGCCCCTCCGGGAGTTCGGCTGATGATGCGTTTTATGTTGCCGGAACTCAAAACTTTTTATGCAGGGTGGATTCACCAAAAATAAGTGTTTTTGATCCTCCTGAGAGAGTCTACTCGGTTCTGCTTCACGGCTCAATCGGACTGGGAGATTACTGGTTTGGAGGTTCTTCGGGGACACTACTTTTCAGGGCAAATGACAAATGGTACAAAGTTCACACAGGAATCGGGAACAGGCTCTATTCAATTGCTTATAATGGAGAGCGTATTTGTGTGTGCGGTGCATATGGAGCTGTCAGGATTGATAGATCCGACTTTATTGAAAAGATTGTTAAACCGGTAAAAATTGAGGAATTGCACCTGGATATTGTTGCGGAACCTGAAGTTATATCAACGGAGACACCTTCGGATCTGCCTATGCCCCATATAAACCAATCATTTTACCTTCCCGAAGAGTAAAATGGTTAAATATAAACTATTTGTGTGATGCAACGTATAATTTTCGAAACAGTATAAATGCTAAGGAGTAAAAATGAAAAAATATGAAAAATTTATGCCTCTTTTGGGAAGAATCTTTCTTGCATTGATTTTTCTTAAGAGCGGATTTGGGAAAATTACCGGATGGGAAGGCACTGCAGGATACATGTCTTCAAAAGGATTTCCGCTTGTACCGGTATTTCTTCTTGGAGCAATTTTATTTGAACTGGGAGGAGGATTATCGGTATTGCTGGGATACAAGGCAAAACTGGGAGCATTGGCTCTTATAATTTTTATGGTTCCCACGACAATTATATTTCACAATTTCTGGGCGCTTGAAGGTGGTGCAAAGGCAATGCAGCAAGTAATGTTTATGAAAAACCTTGCTATAATAGGGGGTCTGTTTGTAGTATTTGGTCTTGGATCGGGACCTTTCAGTCTTACTAAAAATAAAAGCTGAATTTTTCAATCCCCTTCTGTTTTACAGGTTTAAAATGTCACAAAAATAGTACATAAATTTTATTATTCTTTGGAAACTCGATTGCTAATTATTAACAGAGATGTGCGGAGGTGAAAATGGCATTAAAGAAAAATATTTTGAAAAGATCTCTAAGTATCAGCTATCTTACTGTTTTTTTATTGGCAGTTATATTTCTTATTTCTGCAGGATGTTCAAGATATTCGCAGGAAGATATCAGAACCGTGCCGGATAAATCGAGTACCGGATACAGCGCTAAGGTCTATTTTATTGACCAGCATTTTTGGTCCATAGGTGATAAATTCACTATAACAGATGAGAGAGGAATTCCGCGATTCTTTGTGAAAAAGAGACTGCTGACTCTTGGTGACAGGCTCAATTTTACGGACACAAGGGGACGCCTGATCTTTTCGATCAAACAAAAATTTTTAAGTTTCCAAAAACTTTACAGGATTTACAGCAATGGAAAGTTGGTCGCCCGGGTTGTGAAGAAACTCCGTCCCTTCAATGACAAGTTTGTGATCGATCTTCCCGGAGGCGGCAGATACCTTGTTAAAGGCAATTTTACCAATCACAAATACTCATTTTTCAGACATGGTATAAAAGTTGTTCAGATCTCAAAGAACTGGGGAACCGTTACGGACAATTACATGGTCAAAATAGGTCCCAGGGAAGATGATCTCCTCGTCCTTGCTTCCGCTGTCATTATTGATATGGCCAGCCACCGAGACAAAGAATCATATTAATACCGAAATAAGTAACAGAGTTTTTTGCAGTATTCATGAATCGGGTGCATTTTAATTAAAGAACACAACACCAAGTAAAACAGTTTCAAAATTATTTTTTAACCTGTTTTTTTTATTTTAAAAAGAAAGAACTTTTTCCAGTTTATTATATGCTTTGATTTTCTTAGTTTTGCTCATTTTTTGAATATTTTGAAGTTTCCACCGGACACCTGGCAGATGTGAAAAATCTCCAAGTTCCAGTTTGTCCCAATCGGGGTTGCCCCTTTTCACTGACAATAAAAATTCTCTTTCTTTAGGATTTATTTTTCTATTTATTGTGTTAACTAACTTTTCCCTTGTTGAATATAACTGATCAATTGTAATATCTTTATTGACCATTCCTGAAAATTCATTCTTAAAAGGTTTGCTTATATCCAATTTATTAGGGTCTAACATCTCTGATATTGGCCGGCCGGATTGAATAAGATATATAAAAAATACTTTTTTCACTTCTTCATTAAATATATTATTTTCAAACATTATATGTATATCAAACAGATCCCTGGGGTGCTGCCTGTCAAGTGCTGCACAAATTTTTCCTCCAAAAATATCTGAAATTGACAGGATCTGTGCTTCCGGGAAGAGATTAATTATAGTGGCTACTTCTTTTCTGATTCTCCTTATTTCAGGTTCTTTTACACTGCCTCTTAATAATTCATTAGGTTCAATCTTGACCGAATTATTATTACCAGAAACTATTAATTTATAGATTTCAGCTTTTCCATTCTTAGTTAAATTTATTGTATATTCGGGGAATCGTTTTTTTATTGATCCTGAAATATCCCTGATAAGAGCATTGATTTTTTTAAAAGTTGTCTCCCTTGATTCTATTGGTAAATAACAAAGGTCAATATCAATTGAAAGTCTGGGAACATTAAAAATGAAAAAATTTATTGCAGTACCGCCTTTTATTGCAAACTCCCTGTACTTATTAATTGTTGGAAGTACATTAATGAGGATTTTTACCTGTTCCAGATATTTTTTTTTAAACATTAAAACTACGGGGAATTATTAGATTATAATTCTTTAAATACCGTCCTCCCTTTTCTATAGTTATTACTGAATTGCCGGATTCAATTGATCTTGGATTTATTTCCTTCCACCAGGAGTGATCAAAAAAACCAGAAAAATATGAAAATATCCGTTTACTCTTATTTGAAGATCTTTTTAAAATTTTGTTTAAAAGGTTTGGATCAAGACTATCAAGTATCTCAAAAAGTTGTGCAGTCTCTTCAAAGCTCTCTTTTTCCCCAATAAGCTCTATCTGCTGAACTATCGCCAATTCTTTTGAAGCTATAAAAAAATCAAAGTCCTTGGTGTTTGGGCTAAATAAAAATTCCTTAGCATCCCATTTTGACGATTTGATAATTCGGAGTTCCCTTTCATATTTATAATTCCTTGCCCAAAGAGGCAGGTATGTTTTTATATTTGTAAACAAATATATTTTTTCTTTTTCACGATAATATTGCCGGACTCCTGCCATTTCGAGCGCAGTTTTTGCCCCCGGATAAACATTGAGTGACAGATCGATTTGTAATGCATGTAATACGCCTTCAATAGTTAAATTCCCTTTCGGAAATTTAAATGCTCCTACTCCAAGTGATTCGATCCAACCGTTGTCCTTATATTTTCTGGCAAGAAATGAAGATATGCCCTCTTTTTTTAACTTCTGTGTTGTAATAGGAATTTCTTTGTTCAAGGCAACAAGTTTCTTCAACATTTGTGTTCTAGTTGTACTCATGGTTCAATGGTACAATAAATTTTAAAGAATTTCAATTTTATTTTAAAAATCCGGGATGGGGTTTTACTATTTTGCTTTATATAATTCTTTGTATAATTCCTCAATTGAAATAAAGATTTGACCTCTTATTTCCCTTTTACTAAGACAAATGAATTTCAAATGTTGGATTTTAAATTCTAAATTTATAATGTTTTGGTGGTAATACTTGAAATTGGGGGGAATACTTATATAATTGCCTTTTAAATTATTTCTGGAGAATTTTTATGCGTGTAAAAAAGATAAAAGAAAACATCTGGTCAGTTGGTGCAATTGACTGGGAGAGGCGGATGTTTGATGAGATCGTCCCACTTCCCGACGGAACTTCTTACAACGCCTATCTTGTGAAGGGAAGTGAAAAAACCGCTCTCATTGACACGGTTGACACCCATATGAGAGGTGAGCTTATCAACAATTTAAAGGGACTTGAGGTCGAAAAGATAGATTATGTGATATCCAACCATGCCGAGCAGGACCATGCAGGTGCAATACCGAATGTTCTTGAAATGTATCCTGAAGCAAAGCTGGTAACAAATGCTAAGTGTAAAAATATGCTCTGTGACCTCCTGGAGATTGAAGAAGACCGTTTCATAATTGTTGAAGACCGCGAGACTCTCTCTCTCGGTGATAAGACACTTGAGTTCATACTTGCCCCGTGGGTTCACTGGCCCGAGACCATGTTTACGCTGTTGAGAGAGGATAATATTCTCTTTACCTGTGATTTCTTAGGCTCCCATCTTGCAACCAGTGATCTTTATGCGAACTTTGATGAATTTAAGATATATGAGGATGCAAAGCTGTACTATGTCGAAATTATGATGCCGTACAGAAAATTTTTCAAAAGAGCACTTGATAATGTCGAAGAGATTAACCCCTCGATGATAGCTCCGTCTCACGGACCTGTTTATGATAAACCTGATAAAGCGATCAGCCTCCACAGGAAGTGGGTTTCCGACGATGTTGAAAACCAGGTTCTGCTTTTCTGGGTTTCAATGCACGGGAGTACAAAAGAGATGGTAGATTATCTCGAAAGGGCTTTGATAAAAAGGAAAATAGGTGTTAAAAAATTTAATCTTGTTTCAGCGGATTTTTCCCGTGTAACAATGTCTCTTGTAGACGCGGCAACAATGGTGCTTGCGACTCCCGTAGTCCTTGGCGGTGCTCATCCTTCTGCAGTTTACACTGCCTATCTTGCCGGAATTTTAAAGCCAAAGGTAAAGTTTGCATCAATAATCGGTTCATATGGTTGGGGAAGCAGAATGGTTGACCAGCTAAAAGGGTTACTGAAAAATACAAGTATGGAATTTATAGATCCGGTTATTTCAAAGGGAGCTGCTAAAAAAGAGGCGTTTGAGGATCTTGACCGCCTTGCAGATGAGATAGCCAAAAAACATAAAGACCTGGGAATATTGTAATTAATTCCAGATAGTTCTTTTTTATATATTTTTGAGTTATTCGTAGATGGAGTTAAGCTTGTCGTTCACTGTTTGAAGATCAGGTAAAAGTTTTATTCAATTATTTTTTTTATTTTAGAAACAGGGAGTGAATCCGCTCTCTCTTCTTGACAAGAGACAAGGTTTTAACGTATATTTTACTTCTTTATAAAGGGGTTGACACCATTTATTTCAATGGAGAATTTTTATTATGCTTACTCGCCTAAGGGTTGAAAATTTTGCGGTTGTAGATAAGATTGAAATAGAATTTTCTGAGGGATTAAATATCCTTACCGGCGAGACAGGGACTGGGAAGTCGATTTTAATAGATGCCATTAAGCTGTTTTTGGATAAAAAACTGGCAGGTAATATCCTGAGAGAAAAGAAGAGAAAACTTGTTGTTGAAGCTCTTTTCGTGGAGGGGGAACAGGAATTTGTTCTGAAAAGGGAGATCAGCGACGGGAACAGGAAGCGGTCGGTTTCCCATATCAATGGTGAAATTGTTCCCTTTCAACAGATGAAAGAAAAGGCAGAGAAGCTTTTAAATATATACGGTCAGCACGAATATCTCTTTCTGATGAGTGCTTCAAATCACATGAACTATCTCGATGCTTTTACGGAAAACGAAGCAGTATTAAATGAGACTGCATCGATCTGTGCGGAGATTAAGAGTTTGCAGAAGGAACTAAAAACTCTGGAGGATAAAAAACAGACAGCAGCGGAAAGAGCTGATTTTTTGACTTTCAGAATAGATGAGTTGAACGAACTGGGTCTCGATGAGATAGATGAAGAAAAGCTTGAGAAGAGACAAAAACTTCTCTCTTCGTCCGAAGATGTCCGGGTGAATTCGGAAGCTATCCTTGCTCCTCTTTACAATAACGAAGAGTCCATATACACAAAACTTGCCGAAATTGTAAAAAGTGCCAATTTTTTAAGCAGTATCGATAATGAGATCACTCCTTATAAAAATGAGATTGAAAATTTCATTAATATGATCCCTGAATTCTCCTCTAAATTGACATCTCTGTCTGAAGGAAGCGAATTTGACGAAAACGAATTAAACGATGTGGAAGAGAAACTGTTTAAATTAAAAAGACTAAAAGAAAAATATACTACTGATTTTAATGGTCTGCTTGAAAAGCTGGAGGAAATGAGACAGGAAAAAGAAAATCTTATGAATGCCGATTCTGCTATAAATGAGATTAAAAAGAAGATTGATCACCTGCTTGATGAGTATAGAAGCTGCAATCTTACATTAAGAAACAGAAGAGAGAAGGGGGGGGACAGACTCAGTGTGGAAATATTGAAAGAACTGGCAAAGCTGGAGATGAAACAGGCTGAATTTATTATCAAAATAGATAAGAGAGAGCCGGAGCTTGAAAATATTACTGAGCGCGGTTCAGATTCAGTTGAGTTTTTGTTCTCACCTAATCCCGGAATTTCTCCTGAAAAGATCGGCCTTGCCGCATCCGGGGGAGAACTCTCAAGATTAATGCTTGCACTTAAATCCCTGCAGAAGAGTGAAGAGGAGCGGACATTCATTTTTGATGAAGTTGACAGCGGTATAGGCGGAAAGACAGCCGATTTTGTAGGGAAAAAACTTAAGGAAATAGCAGAGCGAAACCAGGTTTTATGCATTTCTCATCTTCCGCAGATTGCAGCATTTGCAGATAAACATTTTCTGGTCGGGAAAAAAATAGAGTCCGGAAAGACTTTTAGTTTTATAAACAGACTCAGCCGTGATGAGAGAGTGTTTGAAGTTGCAAGGCTGATGGCGGGGGGTTCCGTAAACAGGGATGTAGAAGAAGCGGCGCGTCAGCTTATAGAAAGCAGAACCCAATGAAATTCTTTATCAAAACCTTTGGCTGCCAGATGAATGTCAATGATTCGGAAAAGATGGACACTATCCTTTTGACAGAAGGATTTAATTCTGCAGAAAAGGTTGAGGATTCGGATCTTGTCGTCATAAACAGCTGTGCTGTAAGGGATAAAGCCCAGCAGAAGATCTTTTCATATGCCGGAAGATTGAAGAAATCACAGAAAGTTATTGTTGCAGGATGTGTTGCACAATCGGAAAAGGATGAACTTTTGAAAAGAGGTTCTAAAATAGATTATGTTGTAGGCACCCACAACTACTATGATATAGGAAAAATAGCAAAGGAGCTTGTGACGAAAAATGAAAAAGGTGTATTGGCAAAATTTTCACGGGAGTGGAGTGAAATAATTCCTGAAAAATTTTCAAGAAACAATCTTCTCTCCGGATATATTTCGATTATGGAAGGGTGCGATAATTTCTGCACTTACTGCATTGTCCCTTTTACACGCGGAAGAGAAAAACACAGGCCCTATAAAAATATATTGAAGGAAGCTGAAAAACTCTCGGAACAGGGGTTTAGGGAGATAATACTCATCGGGCAGAATGTTAACAGTTGGAGAGATGATGAAGCGAAGATAACTTTTCCCACACTGCTTAAAAATCTGTCCTCAAATTTCGGGTTCAAATGGATCCGGTTCATTACATCCTATCCCGGTTATCATGAACATGAAATTATCAATGTTATGAAGGAAAACAGAAACATTGCAAGACATATCCACTTTCCCGCCCAGTCCGGTTCGACATCGGTTCTGAAGAGGATGGGGCGTGTCTATTCAAGGGAGCAGTATCTGAATATAATTTCGGCTTTTAAAAGAGAGATCCCCGGAATCAAATTCAGCTCGGATTTCATTGTCGGGTTTCCGGGAGAGACAGAGCCGGAATTTGAAGAGACAATATCTCTTATGAATGAAGTGAGATTTGATTCGGTGTTCTCATTCATCTATTCGGAAAGAAAACATACAAAAGCAGCAGACATGAAGAATGATATCCAGCAGGATTCCCAAAAAAGAAGATTGCAGATCCTCCAGGAGAGACAGAGGCAAATCCAGTTTGAAGATCATGAGAAGATGCTCGGTAAGGAGATCAATGTCCTTGTGACCGGCCCCAACCCGAAAAAGACAGGAGAGGTCCTGGGACGGAGTGAATCTTATAAAGTTGTAAATTTCAAATCAGCGAAAAAAAAGGGAACATTTTTAAAAGTGAAAATAACCGGATTCGGCCCGTATTCACTCTCGGGAGTTGAATTGCCT
>CAZNLS010000001.1:51790-82219 GCA_964573895.1 uncultured Clostridia bacterium | reverse complement strand
AATAAATAAAATAAAAGTTATTTTTCGGGAAGACAATGAATACCCTGATTTCTTAAAAGAGATATATGATCCCCCGGTGATTTTATATGTTTTGGGAGACTGTTCAGTGTTAAATAAGAAGTGTCTTGCAATTGTGGGATCCAGAAAAGGTAACAGTTATGGAAAATCTGTTTTGAGAACCCTTGTTCCACCTGTAGTTGAGGCAGGTATTCCCGTTGTTTCCGGTATGGCATATGGAATTGATTCAATGGCTCATAATATAACTCTACAAGAAGGTGGGATTACTATCGGAGTCAATGCAGGGGGGTTATTAAAATTGTACCCGTCAAAGAACAAGACATTAGCAGGGAGGATCCTTGAAAATGGCTGTGTCGTTTCTGAATTTCCTCTTGACACAGTACCCAGACCGTTTCTTTTTCCAATAAGAAACAGGATAATTGCAGGGCTCTCAAATGCTATTCTCGTTGTTCAGGCTGAACTAAGAAGTGGTTCGCTGATCACTGCAAGGCTCGGAGTTGAGCAGAACAGAGATGTGCTTGCCGTTCCGGGGCCCATAACCGACAGACTAAGTTCAGGCACCAATTATCTGATCAGGCAAGGGGCAAAACCAATACTCTCTTCCGATGATATACTTGAAGAATTCGGAATAGAAAAGAAGAGAGAAAAAGTCTTGTCAGCCGCTGATTTAAATACAAGTGAAAAAAAAATTCTTGACTTAATAGCGGTAAATGAGGTAAAAAGTATTGATTATTTTGTAGAAGAGTCAGGATTTTCGGTCTCGGAGGTAATTACTATCCTGATGGGAATGGTGCTGAAGGCCGTAGTCGTTGAAGAAACAGGAGGTTTTAGAAGAATTTCATGAAAAATAAAATATTAGTTATTGTTGAATCACCGGCCAAATCAAATACAATATCAAAATATCTCCGTGATGGCTATATTGTTAGTTCATCAATGGGGCATGTAAGGGACCTTAATCCCCATATTTTAAGTATTGATGTTGAGAAAAATTTTAAACCCTATTATGAGAATCTCGAAAGTAAAAAACATATTATTTCAGAACTAAAAAAAATCTCAAGAAAAGTAGAATCAATATTACTTGCACCCGATCCCGACAGAGAAGGAGAAGCTATTGCATACCATCTGTATGAAATTTTGAAAAATATAAACAGCAGGATCTACAGAATTACATTTAATGAAATTACAAAACAGGCAGTTATCAAAGCAGTTGAAAATCCCGGAGAAATTAATATGAACCGTGTGAATTCTCAGCAAATGAGAAGATTACTTGACAGACTTGCCGGTTATAAAATAAGCCCGGTTCTGCAAAAAAAAATTGGCGGGAGATTGTCTGCCGGAAGAGTTCAATCGGTTGCCTTGAAACTTATTGTGGAGAGGGATAGGCAGATAGAAGCATTCGTTCCGGTAGAATTCTGGACAATATCTGCCAACCTTAAGGGAAGTGTTCTTCCGGAATTTACAGCTAAGCTTGAAAAAATCAGCGGGAAGAAGGCAAATATAGATTCAGGTGATGAGACTGATAAGATTGTGAAAAAATTGGATAATGGTAATTTTGTTCTTTCTCAGATACAAAAGAGGTTAAAAAAAAGAAAAGTTTTAGCTCCGTTGATCACATCAACACTTCAGCAGGAAGCATATAAAAAATTTAAATTCCCTGTAAAAATGACAATGAAAATAGCCCAGGAACTTTATGAAGGGATAAAATTGGGAGGAAAAGATCAAACCGGATTGATAACCTATATGAGAACGGATTCTTACAGAATATCCGATGGTGCCGCAAGGGAAGCAAAAAGTGTTATTCAAAACATGTATGGAAAAGAGTATATTCCCGAAAAGCAGAATTTTTTTGGCAGCAGAAAGAACGCTCAGGATGCTCATGAAGCAATAAGGCCGACTTTCCCAAATAAAAAACCGGATGAACTGAAAAATTTTCTCAATAAAAATCAGATTAGAATTTACAAATTGATCTGGGATAGATTTATAGCATCTCAGATGAGGGAAGCGGAGATTAATGAGACAAAATTTCATATTCTCAACGGAGACTGTTTATTTATGGCAAGGGGTGAAACAATCAAATTTCCCGGCTTTTTAAAAGTCCTCGGTATAAATGAAAAAATGATCTTACTTCCCGAACTAAAAGAGAATGAAATTCTTAAATTATTAAAATTGGATCCCAAACAAAATTTTACAAAACCTCCGGCAAGATATACTGAGGCAACTCTGGTTAAAATGCTTGAAGAGAAGGGAATTGGCAGACCATCCACCTATGCCTCAATCATCGACACGCTTGGAAAAAGGGACTATGTCTACAGGGAAGATAAAAAGTTTGTATCCTCATTTCTCGGGAAAAAAGTTTCCGATTTTCTTGACACTCATTTTAGCGATCTGATGCAATATAATTTTACAGCAAATCTTGAAAAAGAGCTTGACTCCGTATCGGAGGGCAGCCTGGAATGGACAGAAGGCATAAAAAAATTCTATGAAAAGCTGTCAGATGACCTGAAAAAGATTAATTTAAAAGAGAAAGAAGAGATGAAAACAGGGAAATCCTGCCCCGAGTGCAATGGCGAATTAGTAAGGAAATATTCGGCAAGAACCAGCGGATGGTTTGTCGGTTGTTCAAACTATCCTACATGCCGGCATACTGAGAAAATCGATCTTTCCGGAAATGAAAGAAAAAAAGATGAAGTTATTGATAGAAGCTGCCCCGATTGTGGAAAACCGCTTGTTAAAAGATTTTCAGCAAAGACGGGAATGTATTTTATCGGTTGTACAGGATATCCGGATTGTTCATTTATAGAATCTGTGAAAGAAAATCTGGGTAATTGTCCTCAATGCAAAAAACCTTTGGTAAGAAAATTTCAGAAAGCACGAAAAAGATCCTTTATCGGATGTTCAGGATATCCGGATTGCAAATATATTCAGAAAAAAAAGTCAAAAACGGAATAGAGCTTGAAAAAGATAGCAGTCCTGGGTGCCGGCCTTGCAGGGCTTGAAGCTGCATACCAGATTTCCAAACGCGGTATCAGAGTTGATCTGTTTGATTTAAAACCTGAAAGGCTGACTGAAGGCCATAAAATGAGAACTTTCGGGGAAATGATATGTTCCAATTCTCTTGGATCAAACGAGATCTCCACGGGGGCCGGATTATTGAAGGCTGAATTGAAAATTCTTAATTCCTTTTTTCTGAAGAATGCTGAGCCATGCAGGGTTGCTGCCGGTGGAAGTTTTTCTGTTGACAGGGATGCATTATCAATTCGTTTAACAAAAGAGATCAGTAAAATAGATGATGTTAATATTATAAATAAAGAAGTGGTTTCACTGCCTGAAGATTATGAAGTCATAGTAGTTGCAACCGGGCCCCTGACTACAGAAAAATTTTCAAAGAGCATAATGCTCCTGACCGGAAGGAACAATCTTTATTTTTATGATGCAACAAGTCCTATAATTGACTTTGACTCAATTGATTTTTCCGAAGTATTCTGGGGAGCCAGATATGGGAAGGGAAATCCTGATTTTATTAATATTCCCCTTGAAGAGAAGCACTATTATGAATTTATAAGTGAGCTTGTTTCAGCCGAAAAAGTCGAATTAAAAAATTTTGAGGAAAATTTATATTTTGAGTCATGTCTTCCAATTGAGGTTATTGCTTCCAGAGGAAAAGATTCCGCTTCATTTGGGCCTATGAAGCCTGTAGGTTTTAAAAATCCTAAAACCGGGAAACAGCCGTATGCTCTTGTTCAACTCAGGCAGGATGATCTAAAAAAGAATTTCTTCCAAATGGTTGGATTCCAGACAAGACTGAAATATAGTGAGCAGAAGAGGATTTTTCGAACTCTTCCCGGCCTTGGAAAGGCTGAGTTTATCCGATACGGCAGGATGCACAGAAACTCATATATTAATGCCCCGTTGATACTTGATAACTATTACAGAATGAAAACAAGTCCGAATATTTTTTTTGCAGGGCAGATATCGGGAGTTGAAGGATATCTTGAATCAGTTTGTTCCGGGCTCATTGCAGGTATAAATGCAGCAAAGACATTAAAAGGTGAAAAACTCAACCCACTACCGGTATCGACAGCATCAGGCTCTCTTATTTCCTATATAACGGAAAGTAACTGGAGGGATTTCAGACCTTCAAAGTTTTCCTTCGGACTGATTAATAATATTAAAATAAAGGAAAAAAATAAAAAAAGAAGGAAAGAATTGAAAGCCGGAAAAGCTTTGATTAGAATAGAAGAGTGGATGGAATCAGAAATATCCTGAAAGATTTTACAGAATATCTCTCGGAAATAAAAAAATATTCACCTAATACAATCAGAGCATACAGGCAGGATATAAAACAGTGGATAGATTATTCTGAAGAAAAGAAAATTAATATAAACAGGGATGATATCCGGCAATTTTTGACAGAAATTTTTCAAAAATCCAGAAATAGCGTTACTCTTTCAAGAAAAATTTATTCATTGAAATCTTTTTTTAACTATCTAAAAAAAAAAGATTTCATTTCATCTAATCCTTTTGACCGGATAGATACGCCGAAAATTTCAGGAAAAATTCCCGAGATAATAACAGAAAAAGAGATGATACATTTTTTGGATTCACTCCCGGATGAAACTCTCCTTCAAATCAGAAACAAGGCAATTTTTGAACTCCTTTATGCTACAGGTTTGAGAATATCCGAATTAACAGGATTAACTATTAATGATGTGAATTTTGAAGAAAGAATGATCCGGGTCCTTGGGAAAGGAAAAAAAGAGAGAATAGTGCCTTTCAACAACACTGCTCTGGAATCGCTGAATAAGTATGTAGAGAAATCTAAAAAGATTTTGCCAAACAGGCCGCAGGTTCTATTTCTAAATTTCCGCGGTAACCCCATTACTGCAAGAGGTGTTGAAAAAATATTGAAAAAGACTTTTTTTGATGTTACGAGTTCTTCGAAAAATGTGTATCCTCATCTTTTCAGACACTCTTTTGCCACTCATCTTCTTCAGAACGGTGCAAATTTAAGGATAATTCAGGAATTACTCGGGCATTCAAATCTTTCTACGACCGAAAAATATACTTCGCTGGATTATAAAGATCTGCAAAAAAAATATAAAAAATTTCATCCGAGATCAAAAAAGGAATAGCCCGGATAACTTTACGATGTTATTCCCTTGGCTTATAATGTTTTAAATGAAAATTTGCCCCTTTATCTTAATTATTTTTGTATTAAGCTCACCTGTTTTTTCAAAAAATGAGGATAGGTTAAAACAGATTAATGATGAAATTAATAAAATTGAGTTAAAAATTAGAAATTTAAAGCGGGAAGGAACATCTGTGTTGAATGAATTGTATAAAATTGAACTTGAATATAAAAAAGCTGCGAGTGAAAGAAAAAAAATTGAATTAAATCTTGATTCAACAAAAAAAGAGATTGCTGAAAAAAGAAGAGAAAAAAAGAGATTGGAATTTAATATAGAAGGGATAAAACAAAGAGTAAAAAAAGTCTTGAGAATATTGTATAAGAGAGGCAGGGTGGGTAATTTTAAGATTTTTTTTAATGTAAAAAATATAGATCAATTGTTTAAAAACTACCAATTATTTATTTCTTTGATTCGATACAATCTGGATAAAATTGATGAAATAAAAAATCTTATTATCAGCCTTAACTTAATTGAGGCAAAGTTAAAAACCGAACTGAAAAAACAGCTCATATTAAGAAATAACAGGAATAAAAAACTTAAAGAAATTTCGGAAATCAGAAGTAGAAAACTGGATTTTGTTTCAAAAATAAACAGCGACAGAAAAAAATTCCTTTCAATGATATCAGATCTAAAAAAAGAAGCTGTAAAATTAAACAGTATAATAAAACATGAATCAGGCAAAGCAGAGCTTCCGGTAATTGATCTTAATAAAATAAAGGGCAGATTGAACTGGCCTGTAAAAGGAGTTGTTCATACACGTTTTGGGAAAACAAAGAGTACCAGATTCAACACTTATATATTTAACAATGGTATAGAAATAAAGCCTGGCGGTTCCGATAGGATTAAATCAGTATTTCCCGGAATAATAATTTTCCAGAATTATTTCAAAGGATATGGAAATATTATTATAGTTCAGCATTCCAATGATTTTTTGACCATTTACGGACACTGTGAAAGATTTTTAAAAAACAAAGGGGATTTTGTTTCCGGAGGTGATGTTATAGGTGTTGTAGGGGATACAGGATCAACTTCGGGAAAATCTCTGTATTTTGAGATAAGAAGGAGAACAAAAGCCGAAAATCCAATTAAATGGTTAAAAAAAGCAGATTGATTTTTTAATTTACTCCTATATAATAAGCGGTTATATTTAAAACTTTTATGGGAAAGAAAAAACGGAAAATAAAAAAAAGTATTTTTTCACCTGCTATTTTTTTCTCTTTTATACTAATTGCACTTTTTTTAATATTTTTACTTGAGTATATCGAATACAATCACTCAGGAAACTCTTACCTGTTTACCAAATTACTGGGAAACAAAAAACCGGAAACGTATGCTTTTAAGTTTAACAGAAATTTATTCGAATTATTAGGAAAAGGGGATTATCTTTTTGATTATTATAAGGACATTAAGGGGAATTTTCATTTTAAAATCGATGTCAGTAAAAAAAGGTTTAAAGAATTAGATAAAAAAATAAAGTATATTGCAAAAAATAACGGATTTAAACTGATTCCTGTTGAAGTAAAAAGAGAGAAACAAAAGACAACATACCTGTTCAAAACCGTGCATAATAATTTGTCTTACCACTATCTTTTACTCACAAAAACAGAAAAAAAGAGTGTCGCCAGGAAAATTACAATAAAAAAAACGGGTCCGAGAATCGCATTTCTGATTGATGATTTAGGTGCTCATTCCCTTGGAGCACTTGAGTTGAAAAAACTTGGGATTCCGGTTACTGCCTCAGTCCTTCCCTTTTCTCCAAGAGGATTTGAAGAGGCAAAATGGATTCATGAATATGGTCTTGAAGAACTTATACATCTTCCAATGCAGCCAAAGAAAGATCAGTTTAACGGTCATACTTTAAAAAATACAATTATGATTGATTCAGATGAAAAATATATTGAAGAATTGATTTCAAGAGCAGAAAAATTAGTGCCGTTTGCAAAAGGTATTAATAATCATCAGGGTTCACTGGTGACTTCAAACAGGAAGATAATGATAAAAATCTTAAGTGTTGTAAAATCAAAGAGAATGTTTTTCATCGATTCAAAAACTGATTTCGATTCTGTTGCATTTTCTATTGCAAAAAAGATCGGGGTTAAGACAGCGAAAAGAGATGTTTTTTTAGATCATATCCAAAATTATGATCACTCCGTTTACCAGATAAAAAGACTAATTAAAATTGCAAAAAAAAACGGGACTGCAATTGCTATCGGCCATCCATTCAGATCAACTTTAAACGCTATTAGAGATATGATACCGTTTATAAAATCTCAAAAAGTGAATATTGTCTTTGTTAAGGAATTGTTGGAATAATATTATTATTTAACAGTAAGTTCTTTTCTTATTGCCCTGTTTGATATCATATCAAGAATATCCAGCCTGATGATACAGCTTTTCCTGGATTTAACCGGAATTCGAACATCAACATGGATCTTTGGTTTTACAGTTCTTAAAATATTTGAGGTTTTATAGATAATTTTTTTATTCGAATCTTCAACTTCCAATACAGCTTTAATAAGTCCAATTTTCTCTTTTTTACTTCTTGAAAAAGATGATACTTCAAATGAGAGTACTCCTTTTTTGAATTTAAATAATCCCAACTTGATCCTTTCCGAAGAATAGTCTTTGAACAATTTGATAAAACTGTCGATATCAATAGATTTTCTGTAGTATAGGTTTTTGTAATGTCCGGGAAGCTCTAATTTAAGGTTAACTTTTCGGGGAATAACTCCTGTATTAAATTCAATCCTGAAAAATGTATCTATGTGGTCTTTCATATTGCGAATTCCCGATTCACTGTTTTTTGACTCAACAAAAGTTCCCCCGCTTTTTTTTGTTACGGAACGAAAAACACTTTCAATATCTGCGGTAAGTTTTGAAAAAATCCCTTCACTTTTTTGATTACTTTTTATAAGGCTTGTAAAAAATGATATATTTGTGTCCACAAATATCCTGGAAAGTGAAATAGATGGAAATACATCAGAAATCATCACAGCCTGTTCAAGTGTATGAAGTTGTGAATTTACAACTTTATGCCAGCTTGATTCTGCAATTGTAGTCATAGACATATGATATTTTATCCACTTTAATGAATATTGCAGTTGCTTTGAAAATGGATAAAGTTTGCTGTTTTGGATATGGATCCAATAGCGATGCCCCTGCCTGAGGCCAAGTAGTTCAGATACTTTTTTTGCCCCCTTTTTTGTAGGAGATATAAAATTTTGTTTGAAAAAATTAATTTCGGTTGCCAGTTTTGTCAGTGTTTCGAAGTAGAGCTGACCTTCACTTACAATTCTGTTTGCAGGATCATAGCTTTCAAAATAATTTTTTAGTCTTCTAAGCTCTAAATTAATATCTTTTGAAATTCTTAATTGCTGCCTGGAGCGGGCTTCAAAAAATAGAAGTAAAATATCTTCTATGTTATTTATTATTTTACCCTTGTTTCTTGATATTTTTATCTGGTGAATACTATTGCCGGTTACAAGTATTAATGAATCGGAGGGAGTGAGAATTTCTGTTACCAGGTAAGAGATTCCGCTCGACAACTTTTTCTCATATTCAGAAAAATTTCCGGTTGATAAAATGAAATTTCTGCCAAGAAGTTCTTTTGAACCAAATGACCGGTTAATTTTTCTAACTGAATTAACAGGTGTACTTTTCTTGTTCACAAATAATTTTAGATCTCCCGGTTCTATTTCTAACAGAGATGCAGAATCGTAGTCTATTCTAAGATTTGTATAAATTGGGAATTCCTTTTTAGAAGTGAAAAGTATTGAATTGAGAACAAAAAATTGTACTAACAGAATAACAAGTTTTCTTTTAACCATTTTTTCCTGCCATATTCTTTTCCATTTGATCTAAAATGTCAATTGTCTCTGCAAATTAAACGTGATAATATCAAAAAATGTTTATACTTGGTATTGAATCTTCCTGTGATGAGACAGCAGTATCCCTTGTTGAAAGAGGACGGTTAAACAGGGTAATTAGCGAAAAGGTAAAATCCCAAATTGACCTTCATAAAGAATTTGGAGGGGTTGTACCTGAGATTGCCTCCAGAAGTCATTTGGAAGTGATTGAAAAATTAGCAGACGATGTGATTGCGGGTCATGGTATCTCTAAGAAAAAAATCAATCTGATAGCTGTAACTTCAGGGCCGGGTCTTATTGGATCACTCCTTACCGGCTTATCTTTTGCAAAGGGATTATCCTTATCCTATGGAATCCCGTTGACCGGTGTAAACCATATTTTGTCACATGCCGAATCTCCATTTATTACATATGGTGATAAAATCAAGTACCCGCTCTTAGCCCTTATTGTTTCCGGAGGTCATACAAATCTTATGTTGTATAAATCTAAATTTGTCTTCGAAAAATTGTCATCAACAAGGGATGATGCAGCAGGTGAAGTAATGGATAAAGCAGCAAAATATCTGGGCCTTGGATATCCGGGTGGTCCTGTTCTTGACAAGCTGTATAGCATGGGCGACCCTGGAAGATTTAAATTCACAATACCAAAAATGAGTGATGGTTCAAATGATTTTTCTTTTTCGGGTTATAAGACTGCAATTATCAGATATGCCGAAAAGGAAAATGTAATCGAAGGTACTGAAAAATTTTATGATCTTATTTCTTCTTTTTTGGATTCAATTACAGAATACCTTATGGGAAAAATAATAATTGCTGCAAAAAAATATAATGTGAATGCAATTACCGTCTCAGGGGGAGTAAGCAGAAATTCACTTTTAAGGGAGAAAGTCAATGCATTTTCGGAAAAATCCGGAATTCCGGCATTTACTCCGCACCCGGACTATTGTACCGATAATGCTACTATGGTTGCCTGGCTGGGTTATGAAAAATTTATCTGTTTTCCCGATGAAAACTATTTTGATCTTTATATTGATGCATTTCCAAGAAATACATTTTAGATATTATTTATTTTCCCGGGCAGCATCTAATTACATTGGGATCAATATTTTTGTTTTTATATGCTCTGTCGAAATGTTTACTGAAATCTTCTGCAAGTTGGATTGCCCTTGATTTATATGCTTCTTTATCCTGCCATGTATTTTCAGGAACTAAAATTTCTGCTCCGTACCCTGCACACTGTTCGGGTACATCAAGATGAAATATATCATCTCGCCTGAATTTTGAATCTTTTAGCCCGGTTTTTAAGATATCGTTAAGAAGGTCACGGGTTATTTGCAGTGCTATTCTATTGCCGGTTCCATAGGGGCCTCCGCTCCATCCGGTATTAAGAAGGAATACAGAAGTATGATGACGGGTAATTTTTTCACCCAGCATTGTTGAATAAATCTCCGGATTTCTTGGCATAAAAGGTTCTCCGAAGAATCTTGAAAATGTTGAAACAGGATCAATAATTCCGGTTTCAGTACCTGCAAGTTTACTTGTGTATCCCATTAGGAACCAGAGCATTGCACTGTTTTTGTCGAGTTTGGCCACAGGCGGCAGCACTCCATTGGCATCAGCTGTTAGAAAAATAATTGTTTTTGGATGCCCTGAAACAGAGGAGGGTTTAATATTTTTTAAAAAGGTTAGAGGATATGAACCACGGGAATTTTCGGTAATACGTGAATCAAAAAAGTCAAAGCCGCCATCAGGGTATATCATAGCATTTTCGACAATTGATCCGTGATCGAGAACATCATCAGAATGCATGATAGCATTGTATATCTCCGGCTCCTTTTTAGGATCCAGATTGATCAGCTTTGCATAGCACCCATTCTCAAAATTTGCTATTCCCCTCTCATCCCATCCATGTTCGTCATCTCCAAGGAGTGATCTTGAAGGATCTGCTGAAAGAGTTGTTTTCCCTGTTCCTGACAGGCCAAGAAAGAGAGCAGAATCTCCTGCACCATTTTCATTTGCGGATGCATGAAGAGGCAAAATATTGTATTCGGGAAGAATATAATTCATAACTGTAAACATTAATTTTTTTACACTGCCCAGATATGCTGATCCCATTATCAGGCCGATCATTTTCTCAAAATCCATGGCAACAATGATCCCCGTGTTACGTAATACTTTAGATTTTGCCTGATATTTTTCATGATTCAGTTTTATGTAGGGAAGTGCAATAAGTGTAAATTCTTTTTCTGAAAAAATACTCTTTTTTAGATCCTTAGGCTTTGGACGAAACATATTATCTGCAAATAACATAGTTAGTGCCTTGTTTGAAACGGTACGAACAGGCAGAGTATAATTACTGTCTGCACCAATAGTCCGGTGTGAGACAAAAAGGCTTTTTTCATTTTTTAGTATTCCTAAAACTTCATCGAGTATATCTTCAAAAACAGAGGGCTCAAGTCCTATATTGCTGGGTGAATCCCAGTCAATTTTATCGGCAATACTATTTCTTTTTACGATAAATGTATCTTTTGGGCTTCTCCCCGTTGACTCTGCTCCTGTAATATTTGCAAGAGCTCCGTTTGCTGCTATGAATGTTTCTTTATCATCAATTAGGGCTTTGATCAATTCTTTTCTGGACAGATCTTTTCCTGCAGTGTGATTCTTTAAAATCTCTCCAACTTTATCTGTGAAAATCATGTCACCTCTTTTTTAAAATAAGGCAGAATTATATTAAAAAACTTCAGACAAATCAAACCAATTATCAATAAAATAAAAGTATTTTACATACACTGTGTTTGTACAAAAAAATTCATCTATTTTGTTTTAAAGTATATTTGACTGATTGGTATTGACTTTACGGAAAATAGCAATAAAATTCTATGTTAAAATCTTATATCAGGGGCCGTAGCTCAGATGGGAGAGCGCTGCGTTCGCAATGCAGAGGCCGGGAGTTCGAATCTCCTCGGCTCCAGTTTTTCTATATAAATACCAATGAAAATATCGGTCAAAAAATAGTTTAAATTTGTTGACTGAAGCAGAATTATATATTAAGATATTTCAATGACTTTCAGGTCAGGTTTTATATTTAACGATTTTATAAACACATCCATATATATTCTAATAACCGGGAGGTAATAATGGAGAAAGATATATGTCTCAGGGTAAATGATAAAGATGTTCCTCTGAATGGGTTTGTAAAAAATATATTTATTAATACTGTTGAAGGAATGGTTGGATCTCTCAGCAAATTGCCTGATGATAAGGTTAAAATCGATCTTACCATTACTAAAAAGGAGAAATAATGAATGAAATTACTAAAAACATATCCTGAAAAATGTATCGGTTGCATGACTTGTGTTTCCGTATGTTCAAAACTCTACTTTAAAGAGGATACTCCGGAAAAATCGTGCATTGAAGTGTTTGATAAAGGTAATGATAGTTTTGACCTGAGTGTCTGTAATCAGTGTCAAACCTGTGTTGCAGAGTGCCCTACATTGGCTTTAACAGTAAATAAATTCGGGGTTGTGATGGTGAAGAAAAACTTGTGTATCGGCTGTTATGCATGTGTTGCAATTTGTCCCACGGATAATATGAGAACCTATCTTGATGGAATAATTCCTTTCAAATGTATTGCATGCGGAGCATGTGCAAGAGAGTGCCCTGCAGATGCAATTGAAATAGTAACGGAGGATTAATATGACATATAATATAGAAAAATTGAGATCTAAACACAAAATACTAAAAGAGTATAAGTATGAACTTAAACCTGTTGAAAAAGGTTATAACAACAGAACACTTTATATAAATCTTTCTTCAAATGAAATTAAAGTAAAACCTGTCACCGAGGAGATGAAAAACAAATTCATTGGTGGAAAAGGATTCGGATTAAAATTACTCTGGGATGGGGTTAATGAGAATACAAGATGGGACTCTGACGAGAATGAGATAAATATTGCCGTTGGACCGATTGGAGGAATAACCAGTTATGCAGGTGCCGGGAAATCACTGGTCACATCTATTTCCCCTACTACAAAAATTCCCATTGACAGTAATGTCGGAGGACATTTCGGTCCATATTTTAAGTTTTCCGGCTTCGATGCCCTTGAAATCCAGGGGAAGGCAAAAGAGGATGTGATAGTCTATATAAATGGAAATGATGGGACTATCCGGATTTTTGAAGCACCTGATGAAGAGGTGAATTCACATATCCTTGCGGAGCAAATGACAGAGATGTTTGCTGATAACGATATAGAGAAACAGCATATATCCACTGTTTCTGCCGGAAGAGGTTCCGAACATGTCTGGATCGGGTGCCTGAATTTTTCCTATTACGATAAGAGAAGAAAAGGGCTGCGGTTAAAGCAGGCGGGAAGAGGCGGTATCGGAACAGTATTTAGAGATAAAAAAATGAAGGCCATCGTTGTTAAATATTCGGGTCTTAAGGGAGATTCAAACCATCCGGTAGATCAGAAAAAAATACAGGAAGTGGGATTGAAACTTCACAGAGAGATAATGACCTTGGATGACAAGCAATGCAATATGAGGACAGTGGGGACAGCCCATCTAATGGAAATCATGAATGATTATGATCTTTTGCCTGTGAAAAACTTTAAATTCGGTAATCATGAGGATGCCTATAAAATCGATTCAACTGTATGGACAAAACTTATGACGCAGGGTATTCCCGACGGTTGCTGGTATGGCTGTACAATGTCCTGTGCTCATGGAGTCGATAATTTTGTTCCTGATACGGGTCCCTATAAGGGCGAGAAGGTAATTGTAGATGGCCCTGAATATGAAACTGCGGCAGGATGTGGTTCTAACCCGGCAATTTTTGATCCACATGCAATTCTTGAGATAAACTTTTATTGTGATACTTATGGCCTTGATACAATCTCCTTTGGAACTCTTACTTCTTTTGTTATGGAATGTTATGAAAATGGGATCTTGAACAAGGAGAGAACAGGAGGTCTTGAACTTGACTGGGGAAACAAAGATGCAGTTCTGGAAATGCTTCATCAGATGGCGAGAGGCGAAGGATTTGGTCTTATTGCCGGAAAAGGGATCAGGTTCATGAAAAAATATTTTGCAGAGAAATATAATGCAGATCCGGATTTCCTGAATGACATAGGTATCGAGGGAAAAGGACTTGAACAATCGCAATATCAGTCAAAGGAATCCCTGGCACAACAGGGTGGCTATTACATGACGAATAAAGGACCTCAGCACGATGAAGCATGGCTGATATTTATGGATATGGTTAATAATCAAATTCCGACATTTGAGGACAAGGCTGAAGCACTTCACTACTTTCCCATGTTCAGGACCTGGTTCGGTCTCCAGGGCTTGTGTAAACTTCCCTGGAATGATGTTGAGCCTGCAAACAATGCAGAAACAGATGAGCCTGCCAAAGTGCCCGAACATGTCCAGAATTATGTTGATCTTTACAATTCGGTTACAGGAAAAAATATCAACAAAGAAGAACTTATTCTTCAGTCTGAGAGGGTATATAATTTTCAGAGAATATTCAATCTGAGGATGGGTTTTGGAAAGAGAGAAAATGATTATCCTCCATATAGGGCAATGGGACCTTTAACTGTAGAAGAATATGAATCGAGAAGCGAGAGATATGACACACAGTTAAAAGAGCTTATGGATATAGATCCCGCGGGTAAAAGTGTTGAAGAAAAAATGAAACTTCACAGGGATTACAGGGAAGACAGATATGAAAAACTACTTGATGCAGTTTATAAAAGACGGGGTTGGACAAAAAACGGCATACCAAAGATGGAACACTTAAAAAGTCTCGGGATGGATCTTCCGGAGCTTATAGAAGTTGTAAAAAAACATCTTTGAGTTTTTCAGGGTAAATTAATTTATAAAAAACTATTTGTATTTTTGCTTAACAGTTTATTAGTGATTTTACAGGTATAAGTATGATTTACAACTCATCTGTTTTGTGATATTTTACCATATTAATTACAATGAAAGTCTACTTAAATAAACTTGAACTACACGGTTTCAAATCTTTTCCGGAAAAAACCGTAATAAAATTTCACAAAGGAATAACCACGATAATAGGCCCCAACGGCTGTGGGAAAAGTAATATTGTTGATGCACTGCTTTGGGTTCTTGGTGAACAGCGGATCAAGAACCTTCGGGGAGAAAACAATGAAGATCTTATTTTTAGCGGAAGTGTTTCAAAAAAACCACTCGGTATGACAGAAGTGGGGGCGTATTTCTCAAATGTTCCCGAAGACACTTATCTTGCCAGAAGATTTTACAGAAATGGAGAGGGAAAATATATTCTAAATGAAAAATATTGCAGAAACAGAGATATTCAGGACATGCTATACAAATTGAATCTTGGGGGCAGAAATTATTTTATTTTTGAGCAGGGTAGTATTGAAAAGCTTGTTTCCCTTAAACCTTCAGAACGAAGACTTCTGATCGAAGAAGCTGCCGGAATTTCTCAATATCTATTGAGGAAAAAGGAGACGGCTAATAAGCTCATTATTGCCCAGCAGAATCTTGATAACCTGGAAATTCTGACCATAGACAAAGAGAGGAGACTTAAAGAGTTAAAAAATCAAACAAATTATGTCGCAAGATATAGAAACATCAAGGAAGACAGTCTCAAATATATCAGGGCATCTCTGCTAAAAAAATATCATGTTTTTAAAAGTTCATTTGATGAAAACAGCTCTATTATTGAGAGGAGAATCAATGAAGAGATGGCTCTTGTAAAGGATATTTCAATTAATGAAAAAGAGTTATCTTCTCTGGAAGCTGAAAAATGGAGAATAGAGCAGAATTTGAAAAATTCTCAAAGGGAACTTTTTGAACTGAAGAGAAGTATAGTTTCTGAAAAAGGTAAAAATGAAAAATTATCTCAGGAAAGAGGTTTCCTGAAACAAAAAGTAGATGAAGATGAGAATTCACTAAAAGAAATTGATAATGATCTAAAAAAAGAGTTAAATACTCTTTCAGACTTGGAAAAAAAGTATCTCAATGCTGTTTCCGAATTTAAAAAAGCCGAAGGAATGTTCTCGGATGCAAAGACTGATGTCTCTGAAAACAGGGAGAGAGAACATAGTCTGAATGTTAGCAAAAAAGAGCATTCTGATAAACTTGATAATTTTAAAACTGCGTTATCTCTTACCGAAGCTGGGATTATTGAAATTGAAAAGACAATTTTTAGGTTGGAGAATGATATTGAAACATGGAAGGAATCAAAAAAAGCTTTAGAAAACGAGATAGATGAAACTGCAATTAAGAATGAGGAAGTTCATTTGGCTGAAATTGAAAAAGATTTTGAAATAATTAATTTTGAATTTTCAAAATCTGAAGAAAAATTAATTAATTTAAAAAACTTACTTTCGGAAAAAAAGTTTGAAATAAACGAGTTAACTTCCGAATTGAATTTTTTAGTTAAGCAGAATGAAAAATACAGGGAGCTGAAAAATCAAATTAATGTAAAAATTTCCGAGAATGAAAAAAATTCTTTTAAATTGATTCAGGATATCATTAAAACTGAAAAAAAGAATAATAAAATTATCGAAAATTTCTTTCATGATGAGTTAAAATCAGTTATATCTGAGAGTATAGAAAAAGCTTTTGATAAAGATATTGAGAGCTTTTTTATTTCCGGAGGAAAGAGATCACTACTTCCAAAAGAGGTTGAAAAAGAAGAGGGTTTTATCGGTTATATTAAGGATCTTTTTTCATTAGAAAACAAAGAGATCATGAATTCTCTAAAGGATGGTATTCTTGTAAGTGGTCTTGAAGAAGGTATAAAAATATATAAAAAATACAGAATCCCCGCAGTTACTCAAAATGCTGAGTTTATTTCCGAATCCGGTGTAGTATTTAAAAAGAGAAATGAAGGGATTTTGGATCTCATTAATGAAATTGATCTTGTTGATCAGAGGATGAAGGAGATTGATAAACTTCTTTCCCAAAAAAAAAGAGAGTGTGAGGATTTAAATAAAGAAATCAACAAAAGCTCAATTGCTCATGGAAAATTAAACACAAAAAAAGAGGATCTGGGAAGACAGGTTTTTCAAAGCAAATTGACATTAAAAAATCTGACCGGTTTAAAAGAGAGCAAGGGAAAAAAACTTGATTCACTAATAAATTCAATAAATGAAAACAAAAAAAAATTAAGAGAAGCTGAAGAAAGATCTTCTGCTTTGAAGAATAAAAAAAGCGAATTGCTTGAAAAAGATAAAAAAAATTCCATTAGTTTAGATAGTCTTGATAAAGAACTTTCTGAATTGAGGAAAAAAAATGCATCTACAGAGGAGTCCTATTGGAAAGCAGAAAATGCCTTAAACCTCGAAAAAGAGAAAAAAAACAGTCTTCAAAATGAAAAGACAAGAATTCAAACAGATATAACCAGGATGAAGGAGCGCAAAAAATATCTTGAAGATGAGATCAAAAAGGCAAAATCGAGAATTTCTGGAATAATTAAAGAAGATCTTTCTTTGAACAAAGAAATAAAAAATATTAAAAATAAATCAGAAGAAAAAGAACAATATATTTCAGACAAAGAGAAAGAACAGATAAATATTAATGAAAAAGTGAAGAAATTGTCAGAACAATTGGGGAATCAGAGAAAACTTTTAAATGAATTGAAAGAGAAAAAAAGTATAAGTGAAATTGAATTAAGTGGATTAAAAAAAGATATATTTACTCTTGAAGAAGAATCTTTTAAGGAGCTTAATGTGGAGCTTGCGAAAGTGGAAGCAGATGAAGAGTTGATGAAACTGGAATCTTCAGAACTTGAACAAAACGCTGGTGATTTAAAAGAGAAGCTTGATAAAATGAGAGAGAGTAACAAGCTCAATTTTTCTGCTGAATCCGAATATGCACTTCTTGAAAAAGATTATGGAACTCTGATTACACAAAAAGATGATGTTGTGGAATCGATAAAAGATATGACGTTGGCAATAAATAAAATTGATACCGAATCCAAAGAGAGTTTTATGGCTGCCTTCAATATAATCAACGAAAATTTTAAAAAGAATTTTCAGATTCTTTTTGAAGGCGGAGAAGCAGAACTAAGTTTAACAGACGAGAGTGACATTTTGGAAACAGGACTTGAGATAATGGCCCAGCCTCCAGGAAAAAGATTGCAGAGTCTCAGATTGCTTTCAGGTGGAGAAAAGACACTTACATCGCTTGCTTTTCTATTTGCTCTTTTTGAGTATAAGCCGTCTCCGTTTTGCGTTTTTGATGAAGTTGATGCTTCTCTGGATGAAGCTAACATTCAGAGATTCTTAAAATTTGTGCACAAATTGAAAGAGAAGATCCAATTTCTCATTATTACGCATAACTTTAAAACAATGGAAGAGGCTGATTATATTTATGGAATTAGTATGAATGAGCCGGGAATTTCAACTATATATTCGATGAAGATGAATCCGGAAAATGGTTTCCCACTCAGGTAATTAATTTGAAGTGTCCTGGTTTTTACCAGGGATAAAATTTAGGCAGAGTTTTATTCCAGCCAATTCTGCTTTCGATATCTTCTCTTCTTGGAAGGTCCTTTAATTTTTGAATGGTTTTTCTTTCATTCATGTTTTTGTTGTTAATTTAGCAGATTCTTGGAAGTTGGTCTTCTTCCAGAGGGGGTATGATCCTATTTCCTCCGACGGCAGTTCTAAGGTATACTTTTCCGGGATACTCAGAAGTAATTTCACCGATTTCAGTTGACTCTTTTCCCGTTTCAATACTCTTCATTTCGTAAAGAAGCGAATCTGAAACTGTTTTGTCTACGACTAGAATAACCTTGCCCTCATTTGCAGAGTAGAGGGGGTCAATTCCGAGAATTTCGGAGACACCTTTAACTTCATCTCTGACGGGAATTTTATCTTCATCTATCCTGATTCCATATTCTTGTGACTCTGCAAGCTCGTTCAGGACAGATGCAACTCCGCCTCTTGTTGCATCTCTGGCAAATTTTATCTTTTGGGGAAATTTTTGTGAGATTTTTTTTATAAGGTGATTCAGGGGCGCGGAATCTGAAGTGAGGCCTTCAGTAAATGACAAATTGTTCCTCTCGGCCATTATTGAAATGCCATGGTCTCCGACTGTGCCGTTTATTATTACTTTATCCCCGGTCCTGACGATTCCTCTTAGAGGGTCGCCTTTTAAAATTCCTATTCCTGAGGTGTTAATAAAAATTTTATCAGCACTTCCCTTGTCAACAACTTTGGTATCACCGGTAACAATTGAAACTCCTGCGGAATCAGCTGATTTTTTCATTGATCTTAATATTTTCTTGAATTTTTTAATTTCTAAACCTTCTTCGATTACCAAACCGCAAGAAAGGTATAGGGGCTCTGCCCCCATAACTGCAAGATCATTAACAGTTCCGTTTATAGCAAGGTCTCCGATATTCCCGCCCTGGAAGAAAAGCGGGGTTATTGTGTAAGTGTCGGTTGTGAAAACGATATTCCTGCTTTCAAGATTTAATATTGCCGAATCATCACTCTGAATTGATTCCGGGCCCAATATTTCTATTATTATATCTTTTATTAACCTGGCCATATGCTTACCGCCGTTACCGTGAGCCATTAATATTTTATTGCTCATTCTATCCTCTGTAATATTTATAATATGCCGAGCATGCACCTTCGAAAGAGACCATACAGGCCCCTACAGGCCGTGATGGGATACAAGCTTTTCCGAATAAGGGACACTCGAAGGGTTTTATCAGCCCTTTCAGAACTTCGCCGCACCTGCAGCCCGGATTCTCTTTTTCCTTCGGGGGAGTAACCGGGAATTTTTTTTCCGCATCAAACTCTGCATATTTTTCTTTCAATTTTATCCCGCTTTTAGGTATGATACCGATACCCCGCCAATTTGAGTCGACTATGTCAAACATTTCGTCAATCAAATTTGCTGCAACCCTGTTACCCTCAGCAGAAACGACTTCTTTATAGTTATTCCTGACAATAGCTGTCCCTGATGTGATCAATTTCAGGAGCATAATTGTTCCCATAAGAAGATCTTTTGTATTGAACCCGGAGATGACTGCCGGCTTTGAAAATTTTTCAGCTATAAAATTCCATTTATCTGCCCCTGTAATAGTGCTGACATGCCCGGGCAGGATGAAACCGTCAAGCTTTACCTCTCCGGATGAGAGCAGGGCATCGACAGCCGGAGGTGTTAGTTTATTGCCTACAAGCATAGAAAAGTTCTTAATGTTTTTTTTTTGGGCAGCTCTCAAAACCGCTGCTTCACCGGGAGTTGTAGTTTCAAATCCAACGCTAAGAAAGACAACTTCTTCTTCAGGATTGTTTTCTGCAATGTCCAGAGCATCCATTGGAGAGTAGACGATTTCAATTTTTTTTCCTGCTGCTTTTTCATCTTTCAGGGATGAGTATGAAGCAGGCACTTTGATCATATCGCCAAATGTGGTAAGAAGAACTCCATATTTATTTGATATTTCAATTGCCCTGTCAAGATATCCGTTGGGAGTTACACAAACCGGGCACCCGGGTCCGTCTACAAGATTTACATTTTCCGGGAATATATCCTGAACTCCCGTGTGAAAAAATGCTACTGTATGAGTTCCGCACACCTCCATTATGTTTACTTTATTTTTAGTTTTAAAATTTTTTAAAAGTACTGAATTTTCTTTTATAAAATCTGTTTCATTTTTCACTCGATTCTCCTGAAATAACAAGTATCTAAATTAACAGTTAGATGTAGAGGTGTCAAGAGAATTTTGGTTAGGAAAACTTGACAAAACTACTTTTCCTGGATATCTCTTCTCTTACCGCTTTTATTGATAATTTATCTTCGTCTTTTCGATTTTCAAAAATTTTAGTCAATTTTAAAATCTGATTCAATGATTCATTACTGATATGATGTTCGATTGAGCATGCGTCAGCTTCAGCTGTTTTTCTGTCAACATCTAAAAGTTTATAAAAAAAATTGAAAAGCGAGCTGTGTTTTTCATAAATTTGTGTTGCTTCTTTTTTTCCCTTCCCGGTGAGATTAATGTAACCGTAATGTTCCTGGATGATTAATTCTTTATCTCGCAATTTTTTAATTGCACCGATTACGGATGAAGATCTAACACCCAGTTTTTGAACCAGGTCTTTGACCCGCACTACCTTTTTTTCAATCGATATTAAGTATACGGCTTCAAGGTAATCTTCCAAACTCTGGCTTAATTTATGATCATCCGTTTTCAATACTGCCTCCTTTTGTTAGTTGGATCTAATTTTTTTAGCTAGTGTATATTAAGATATTTTTGAAATTAATTCAAACTTTCTTTTCTTAAATCCTTCTGATAATATCAATCAGGGAGGATTTCATGAAGTTGAAAATCACTATTCTGGGATTTGTTCTTATTTCAGCGGCTCTATATTCGGCCTTTGAAGTAAAAGAGATAAATTTACTTAAAAAAAGCGGGTTAACATATAACGGATTGGGACCACTACTTATCAGGTTTGATGGACCACGGAACAGAATTGTTCAGGTCAACAGTATCAGCTCTTCAATTACCCTGATTGATGATAGAACCGGAAGAGTGATAAATATTCCTGTGAAAAAAAGAGTCCCTCAATTTTTAAAAGAGGAGTCTATGGCGATAGACAATGAGTCCGGAGGGATATACTCAATAGCTGATCATTCATTGAATATAGTCTTCCCTAAAACTAAGACCTCTCTCAATTTTAATACAAAGTATCAATATGAGATGGTGGCAGTGGACAGTAAAACCAAAAACTGCCTGCTGGTTGGAAAAACAACTGATAAAGCTCTATTTATAAATATAAAAAGCAGAAAAAAGAAATTTATTCGACTCTTCAATGAAAAGGAGAATATATCAAATCTGAATCAGACTCCTCCTCCACCACGCCGCAAAGCTGTTTATGACCGGAACCTGAAAAAGTTTATTATTTATGACGGATACACAAAAAAACTTATCTCTGTAAATTCCCGGAATTTTAAGGTGGTTTCCGAAAGAAAGATTAAGGTAAAAGAGGGTTTAAGACTTCACTTCGCAGGTTATGATGAGAAAAACCATTTTTTATATCTTGTAGTGGAAACTTCAAAACGAAAAGATATAGAAGCTGTTCGCATCGACTGCATGGGAAAAAATGATAAAATTATAGTTCTTCCCGGGCTGACGGAAGCAGTTGGTGTTAAACTCAACCCTGAGGATGAGCAGGTCTATATCCCTTACGATAACCACCATATGGTTCATGTCGCAGATTTTAGATCTGGTAAATTGATTAAAATTCCACTTCCATCATTCGGAAATGACGCTTCTGCATATGATAGAAATTTGAAAAAACTCTTTATTGCAAGCTGGGCTTTTGGAGAAATATATATTGTTGACCTGAAGAAGATGGAATTGGAGAAGAGAGTAAGAAATGTGGGAATACTACCTCATATGTTTAATATGGCTTATAGTCCTCTTAGTAAAAAAATCTATATTCCGACAGGTGCAACTGCTGTTAACGGCTGCTTTGGTTCGGCTCTTACTACCCTGAATACAGAAAATTTTAAATTGGATAAAGTTTATACCGGATGGGGTCCTGCCGGGATGCTCTTTTCGAAAAAAAGAGACTCTCTTCTTGTATTCAATAGTGAAGATCAATTGGCGGAGATTTTTCTTAACGGACAATCGGATTTTATCAGATTACCTGTCAGATATCCTGCTGATTTTAAGATTGGATTGAATGGAAATATATATTTTTCCTACGGACCGCATCAGTCATATTGGCCGGTTGTGTACATATGGAGTGCGGACAACGGGGTTTGTGAATTGGAAATAAAAACCATGCAATTCTTCAAAAGAAGAACTGCCCGCCTGGCACAAAAAATTGTTGTTGACAAAGCCGGGGGAATCTGGGGGACTCAAAACAGTTGGGGGAAGGAGAAAATATTTTTATCCTATTTCCCAAAAGGGATAAGGGTTTTTTCACCTCAGGAGAGAGTTTATTTCTATAAAATGATTGAAAGGGAAAATTCACCCAGGATTTTAAAATATGATAATAAAAAAAATGAAATCTTTTTGGTAAAGACAGGAGAAAAAGATTCTGAAGGCGGGAATGTTATCGTTTTCAATGCTTTGGATAAAAAATTGGTAAAATCAGTGCAAACAGGCACTTTCCCCACTGATCTTGAGTTTGATGAAGATAAATTCGTTGTTTCAAATTATATGCTCAATAGTATTGATGTTATTTCAAGATCTACGGATGAGGTCAGTAGAATTAAGTCGTGTAAAAATCCACTTGATATGACAAAATTGGGAGACACTTATTATGTTATAGGACACGGAGATAATACATTAATGAGATATAATTCAACAGGGAAGAAATTTTTTAAAATACCTTATGAGGGTTTGCCGGATAGGATAATTTCTGATAATAGAGTAATATATATTGTATCTCATACTTCGTCGAAAATGATCCTTTTATCATTTGAACCTTTGGGAAAAAGATTCAAAAAATTCTTTGAGTTTAAATATCCGTATGGTGATCCCGGATACGGCTCAAACAATAGCGCGTTTTTTCAGAGAGGGCAATTTTCTGATTCTATTTACAGAATATCCGACATAGTAATTATTAAAAAAGGTAAATTGGTTATAAGAGATTTTTTATCCGGAAGAATTTTTCTCTTGTCTACTTCAAAATAGGAAATATTATCATTCTGTTGTTACTGTAATTGCTGTTGGCGTACCGCCTTTTGATGTTTTACACATAAATCCCAATGGAATCTTTCTTACTGTTTTTGTCGCAGGATCAAGTTCAAGACAGTCTGTTGTCCATGAAGTAAATCTAATATGATACTTTAACGGCTTGATTTTGCATATCTGCCAAAAAGAGGGATGACCTATCTGATCTCCCTGGCTTTTTATTACAAGTTTTTTTAATTTCGGGGCATAAATAAATTCCGCGTTCTTTAATAGGATTTTAAATTTTGAAGGAGGGATGACCCTTGTTCCGCCAAAATTGATCACTTTCACGTTAACCCGTTTTTCACTGCCTCCCCGCTTGCAGAATTTTGCTCCGGTTATTTTCCAGACAGTACGGTCAACTGTGTTTATCTCCCAGAAGAAATTGATCCAGTTCGCATGTTTGATCTGATAAATATTTGGTTTAATATTGCATTTCCTCCACTCTTTTCCTGATGAAATAACTAAACCGTTTGAAATGATTTCGAGTTTGAAATTTGCAGGGTAATATACAAGTTCAGTATCCGGAAATACCATTGTTATTTTTTTTGGCTCAAAAGTTTCAATGATAACAAATCCTTCAAAGAGGTTGTTTCCTTCATCCAATTCAACCAGTTTGTTTTCAGGGTCTGTTATTGATGCCAGGTAATATCTGCCTTCAGGAATATTCGTAGGAACAATAATCTCCTTTTTTGGTTGTATTTCCAATTCCTCCCCCGGTTTCAATACCGGTAGTTTTATCCTGCCATTCTTGAATGCAATAAGCTCCTTACTGTCGATTGCTTTTCTGAAATCTTTAGGAATATTAAATTTTTTTGACAATAAAATTTCAACTTCAGCTTCGACAGACGGTTCCATTCCGTTATTTTTTACGATAAGTTTAATTTTATCGTGAAATGAATTTCCGGGAAAAATATTTACAGGATATTTTAAGGTTACTGAAAGATCCGGGAGTTTTGAAAAGGTTACCGGATAGTTTTTCAGGATTTTGTTGTCTTTATCACTGAAAATTATCTGATACTTAAGCGACCCGGGTTTATTCAGAACTTTTCTTAATAATTCACTATATTCATTTTTTCCAAAATCCACCAGAAGGAACCTTCCGTCGATTACTTTGTGCTGCCAGTTGTTCCTGTTATTCTTTATTTTCGCAAGTCTTGCAATAACAAAGTTTCCTTTTGTTGCAAGCTCAACATTTATTGCATTTCCTGATATATCAGCTTTTTTTATTATTACTTTAACATCATCAATATTCACCAGCATTCTGTTCTTTTTTATCATTGCACTACCGGGTTCGGGAATTCTTAAAAGACTGACTTTTTCCAAAGGATAAATCATATGTAAAATAATCAGGAAAAATATCAAAAAAACACCTATCTTTTTCATGTTTCCTCCTTAAAAAATCAGCAGTGGAATGAAGAGGGAAATGCCCCCATCCGGGGGCATAAAATTACATCCCTTTAACAAATGTTGCCAGAAATAATAAAAGCCATGCTACTCCCATGACCCAATAAACAACTGATCCCGTAACAACAGGGATCGTAACAAAGAAACCGATCAAACTGATAACTGCCAAAACTAATGACAGCATCCATACGATTTTTTTTGGAGCATTTAACCTCATTTATTCCTCCTGTGTATTTTTGGAAACTTTATTCAATACTATAATAGTATATTTTGAAAAAAATTTTTTCAAGTTTTTTAACAAATCAGTTTCTTTTTCCGAAAAGGCCTCCCAGAAGACTCCCCAGTATGCCGCCTCCCTTTTTATTTGAACTCCCGCTAAGATTCCCAAGAATGAATCCGGCAACATCATCCAAAATACTACCGTCCCCGTTTTGATCAAGCAGTGCACCTATACCGGTAGAGCCCACATTTCTTCTATCCCGCTTTTTTGTCAGGGCACCAAGGATTACAGGTGCCAGCATTGGTATGAGCTTCATTATTGTACTGCCGCTGACGTTAAATTTTTTTGCAATTGTATTTGCGGCACTGGAACCGGAATTTCCCAAAAGGCCACCGAGATTTGGATCGGGATTCTCATCATTTGCTTTTTTGCTGAACAGTCCTGCGAGATCGGAAAGTACATCAGGATTCCCGTATTTGTTGAGGATATGATCTATTCGTTCTGTACCTCCGTGCTCATCTTTCTGTTTTTTCAGACCACCCAGGATAAGCGGTGCAACCTGAGGGATAATCTGTTTTATTGTCTTTTTATCCAGCCCAAGTGGAGCTGACATATTTTTTGATACCTTTGACCCGTATGATCTCATAAATTCACTTATAAAATCCGACATAAATTCCTCCTTTAAAGGAATTTTAGAAAATGAAAAACATAATGTCAAAAAACCACTTTATGTCAATGATAATTCAGAATTTCAATTAATCCATATTTGTCAGTCTGAACACTACATTGACCGTAAATCTGACGGGTCTTGGAATTCCGTTTATTAAATATGGTTCGTATATCCACTTTTTTACTGCGTCATAAGCAGCTCCGTTTAAAAGCGGGTGCCCTGAAATTATGCTTATTTTTATAACTTTCCCATATATATCAGTTTCAGATTCAAGAATCACAGTTCCCTCTACTCTAGCCCGGATTGCAAGTGCCGGATAGGCAGGATTCACCCTTTTTAAAAGAACAGGACTCTTAATTATTGATACTGATTTTGAGAAAAAAGAATTCCCGGTACCGGTAGGTCCCGAAAGAAGCTCTCCGATCAGATCCGGATTGAGTCCCCCTTTTACTCCATCGGAATTTGATGAACCTGGAAGAATTTCCGGATCGACAATTCCATCCGGTATTTCAACCGGAGCTAAGTTTTTAGAGACGCTGTTTTTTTTATTGTTGTTTTTAGGAGTCTGCTTTCCATCTCCTCCGCCTGATGAGACCTGAATGCCCGGAGCTTTAAATCCGGGTATTGAAAATAGTCTAACAGAAATATTCTTTGGATCCGGCATGTTTTTACCGACATTTATAAGAGGATAAATGAGAAGAGCAGAGATCGCCGTAAGATGCAGTGTTAAGGATAATGGAAAGGAAATAAATTTCCCGAACAATCTCTTTTCTTCAAGAATTGATGTAAAAAAAACAGTTGAATTATTTTTCATTTTGCACCTCCATGCAATAGAAAAATAGTTCAATAACTATGAAAAAAAGTCCCAAAACCTGTTTTAGTACATTTTGTTTTTCTTTCTAAACTCAGATGGAATCATTCCTGTAAATTTTTTAAACACAGAGTTAAAGACTGATTTTGAATTAAAACCACTCTCATAAGATATCCTGAGAAGAGAGATCCCTTTTAATGAAGGATCTGCCATTAATTTTTTTGCATATTCAATTCTGTATTTATTTAAAAAACTCTTGAAATTTTCGTTAAAAACTTCATTGATCAGTTGAGAGAGGAGTTTTCTTGGAATTCCCATGCGGGAAGAAATATCAATCAATTTAATATTAGGGTCTAAAAATAATTTCTCTTTTTCAACTGTTTTTTTTAGTTTTGTTATATATAATTGGATATCTATTGTTGTAATATTTGAATTTTTATATTTAATATTATTTTTTGTTCTTTTAATTTTTATTTTATTAATAATTCTGAAAGTGCTAATGATTAAAAGAAATGTGAAGATGATCAAAAGCATCTGGAAACCGGATGTCTGGTAAAAGTAGTGTTTTATATTGAATTTTATAGATTTTCCTTTAAAATTCCATATCCCGCTTTCGTTGCCAGCTGAAATGTACAGTTGATATTTTCCCGGAAGAAGATTTTCATATGATATTGTGTTTATTTTTGAAATTTTGTCAATTGAAATTCTTTCATGCAATAGTCTAAATCTGATTCTGATTTTTTTTGGATTAAAGAGAGATATAACATTGATTTTTACAAATATTCTATTTGTACCTGAAGGTAGTTTTATCTGTTTTTTTATCTTTATTAATTTACCGTTTGCATAAAATTCACTTAATTTAATATTTGGAGTCACAGAATTTATTATTAAGTTTGAACTATCTAAATAAACCAAACCTGTTCTTGTCGGGAAAAAGAGAATCCCGCTTTTTGTGATGGTTCCTGCCGGCTGGGATCCTCCTTTGCAAACCGAGCTTGTCATTCCTTCATCGGTTCCATAGATATTAAAATTAACAATGCTATTTTTTGCTTTTCTGTAACCTAATAATTCACGTCTTTTTACAGAAATAATTCCATTATCAGTGCTAATCCAGATTAAATTATTTTTATCTTTCATAACCCGAAAAAATTTTTGCCCCTGAATAGTGCTCATCTTATAAAAATTAATCAGCTTATTATTAATTATTCCGTAAAATCCGTTTTTTCCTGCTGCTATCCATTTGATTTTTTCAGTTTCAATATAAATATCGAAAATATTTTCATTTTTTATTTCAGGATAAACATTTTTTATTATCTTTTTATTTTTTCCCAGAGTCCAAATCCCCCGGTTTGTCCCGAACCAAATCTTATTGTCCGGAGTCCTTCTGATTGTGTATACAGACAAATCACTGAGATAATGTTTGAATGATTGTCCACGCCCCAGATATTCTTTTATTATTACTCCGCCGCTTTTCAACCCAAAAATGATATTACCCGAAAAATCTTCATTAATTGAAAGAACTTCCGATTTTAATAAAGGTAACGGAATTTTTATTTTATTAATCTCTCCTTTTTCAATTAAAAATAATCCGTTCTGAGTCCCAATCCATATATCGTTATGCAAACTTTGATATATTGAGAGAATTTTCTTTGAAGGTAATATTTTACTATCAATTGATAACAGTGATTTTTTTTCTAACTTATAGAGCCCTCTTTTATTTGTTCCGATCCAGAGTCTTCCGGAATTGTCATTGAGAACAGAGTTGATGTCATACCTTCCGAAACTATTGTTTTCTTTTAGAACAAATATTGTTCTTTTTTGAATTTTTCCCAATCCTCTTCCTGCGGAACCTGCCCATAATATATTTTCCCTGTCTTTAAATAATGTGATCAAAGGATTATAAAAATAATCTGTCCTGAACCCTACTGAGACAGATTTCACGGAATCAATCCTTTTAAGACCATCTTCTGAAGCTATCCAAATTGATTTCTCAAATCTTTTAATATCTCTGATTATATTTCCTTCTTCAATTCTCCTGATTATTTTTAGTTTTCCGCCTGATATTGTTCCGAAAAGGAGATCTTTATCTGTACCAATCCAAAGTCCCTTATTTACTTCCCGGAATAAAGACATTATAAAAATGTCCTGCTTTGAAATTGCTTCCACTTTACCCAATTTATTATTTTTCAAAAAAAGACCACTTTCTGTTCCGATAAGAAGTCTGTTCCCCGACCAATTTATTATTGCTCTGATATTTCGGGCCGGGCCTTTTGGAAATGAAATTTTTTTTCTTATACCATCTTTAAAATAGATCAGCCCTTCTCCAATTGTCCCGATCCATAAGCCCTTATCTTTCCCTAAAAACAGTCTCCAGATCAGAGTAGATTTATTGTTACCGGGAAAAATTGGACCAGTAAATTTTTCATTTGAATAATGAATCACTCCCCCCGAGTAGGATGCAATCCATAGGCCTCCATTGCCATCCTTTACAATTGATGTTATTGAATCGTCCTGAATTTCTGATGTATTTTTACTACTAAATATATCAAAGTTTCTTCCGCCGTGTCTTACAAGCCCCCTGTCTGTCCCAATCCAGATAAATCCATCTTTGTCTTGAGTTATTGCATAGATTGTGTTGTGAGGAAGTCCGGAGGATGTAGTGTATTCTTTAGAGATATATTTATATAAAGGCTCTCTAAGTTCAAATCCGAATAAAACAGATATAACAGGAGATAAATGAGTAAAAAAGATCAATAATATAAGGACTTTTCTCATCATGATTTAACTCAGATTAACATATTTAAGTAATACTGTTAAATAATCTAATGCATGAAAAAATGGTAGAATGGCTGGATGAATGGGGATAGAAGAGAGAATATAAAGCCGGGATGTAAAGTTGCAATTGTATTAAAAAAAGATCAAAGAAGCGGTAGATTAACTGAGGGTATTGTGAAAGATATATTAACAAACTCTTCTGTTCATCCTCGTGGTATCAAAGTGAGGCTGACCGACGGCAGGGTCGGCAGGGTCAAAAAAATCCTATAAAATGTGTATCAGTGGCTAAAAATATAAGATTGCAGCTAAATGTCTGTTTTGGAAAATAAGACGTGTAAATAAAAAAGATTAGATGATAAACATAAGTGCTCTGGAATTTGAAGCATATAATGAGCTTCAGTGTTATACACTTGAGCATGGAGGGAACAATTTTATTCATCAGCATGTTGTTGATGCGTGGTCAGCTCAGCATGCGGATGAAAACACCAAACCGATTCGGCTGGCATTTGCGCTCATCGGTTTATCCTTTCATTTAGAGAAAAAAATGTCCGGAAGAGAGGTGCAGAGGATGCACATGGAGTTTGCAAAAAAGAGGAGAAGCTGGCCCTCATTTGAATTGCCTGCAGATAGAGGAGAGATTACAGCAATTGATGTTATGAACAATCCGGCAGGTCTTAAAAGGGATAAAAAGATTGACGAGTGGTGCATTTCCATCTGGAATGCTTACAAGTCAAATCATCAAACAGTAGCAAAACTCATCGCGGATTGCCTG
>CAZNLS010000001.1:48482-51690 GCA_964573895.1 uncultured Clostridia bacterium | reverse complement strand
TGCCTGTAAAAAGCCGGATCGGTCAGATGTTTCTTGACATACTAATTTTTCAATGACAAGATGAATCTGTACAGAGTGCAATATACAGGGTAGGATTATTAAGGTGATATTCTATGTTAAAAACTGATTTTGATCCGCAAAGCCGGAAATGTTTGATATGCGGCTCTGACAAATTACTCAGGTTTAAAGCTAATGCCTCTGATTCGGAGTCACTATCACATGTTAATATTGTAGAGTGCAAAAATTGTGTTTTCAGCTGGCAGTATCCTATTAGCAGAACGAAAGATCAGAGTATCTCATATTTTGAATCCGCCTATGCTGGGAATGGATTGCCCAAATCACGATATTTTGATGAAAACCAAAAGCGTAAAATTGCTAAGTTTGAATTAAATTTTGTTGAGTCTCTGCCGGTAACAAAAAAAAGAATGATGGATATTGGAGCCGGAGCAGGAATATTTGCAGAGTTAGCTGCGCAGAAGGGTTGGAGTGTGACAGCAGTAGATCCGGCGATAGAACCTGGCAGGTTAAAAAAAAATTCCCGAATAAAAGTAATAAAGGGAACAATATCACAAATTCCTAAAGGAGAAAGGTTTGATATTATTACATTGTGGGATGTCATTGAACATGTTACCAACCCAAAAAAATTAATTTGTGAGGCAGGATTATTTCTAAGGAAAGGTGGCTGGCTGGTTCTGGAAACTGGAAATTATAAAAGCGGTGACCGTGTAAAAGCAGGAATTAATCATTGGATTTACCAACTTGATCACAGATGGTATTTTTCCCCGGAATCTTTAGAGCAATTATTGACCGAAACAGGGTTTTCAGATTTTAAATTCTCTGATAAGGTTTTTCGCCCTGGGTGGAAGGGTAGTGTCACTTTTTCAGGTCAATCCAAAGTTCATTTATTAAAATCAATTCTGAAAGATCCCTTTAAATTTCCAAGGTACATTTCAAAATACTTAGCTTTAAATAAAGCAAAAAAATGGAAAATGTCCGGTATCGGGATTTTTGTAATTGCAGCAGGCAAATCTAAGAATTAAAATGAAAGTGGATTTATAACCGGGTGCAGATTGTCAGCATAAGGCAATTTTTATTAATTTCGTTTTTTGCAAATATTTAAACATAACTATAAAATATTATTGTTAATTCACTGAACCGAATAATGTTATGGAAAAGAATTTGAAAAAGTTTGTGAAAAAAATTCCCGTAATTGGTGATTTTTTTTTGAATTTGTTCAAAAAAGATTTGCTAAAGGCTGAAGCATTTCCAGGTTCAAAAAAATATTGGGAACAGAGATATTCTTCCGGTGGGAATTCAGGTTACGGATCTTATGATAAGTTTGCAAAATTTAAAGCTGAAGTTCTAAATTCTTTTATTAAAAAAAACGGAATAAAATCAGTGATAGAATTTGGCTGCGGGGATGGTAACCAGCTTGCTTTAATGAATTATCGAAACTATTTAGGCTTTGACGTGAGTGAATCTGCTATTGCAATGTGCCGTAGACGTTTCGCCGATAAAAGTAATTTTAAATTTAAGTTAATGAATGATTATAGTGATGAAACCGCAGAAGCTGCTCTTTCGCTTGATGTAATTTTTCACCTTGTCGAAGATGAAATTTTTTATAAATATATGAGATCATTATTTAAAGCCGGAACTAAATATGTGATTATTTATTCAAGTAATTATGAGCAAAACAGTGAAAATGCGGCGGCTCATGTAAAGCACAGAAAATTCACTGAATGGATCAATAAAAATATGCCTGAGTGGACTCTGCTTGAACATATTCCTAACAAGTATGTTTTTAAAGGGGATTACGGGCACGGAAGTTTTTCAGATTTCTATTTCTATTCAATTATTTTATAAATTAACTGGTAATTTTTTTGGAAGACGTGTTTTTAAAGTAGTAAATATTTTTCTGTTTTTGTATAAAGATTGTATGGAAAAACCGTGTTTAAATGTCAAGGATATCTTCCCTGATGATACAGTATTAAAGAATCATCTCGGGGAAACAAAAAATGTCTGGGATGAATTTAATGATATTTTAAAAAAAGATTATCCACACTTATCAATGGAGTGGCGTTACTACAATGACGGGAAAAGCTGGCTCTGTAAAATATTGAAAAAGAAAAAAACTATTTGCTGGGTTTCTGTTTTTAAAAATTTTTTTAAAACCGGATTTTATTTTCCTTTAAGGGCAGAGGAGTTCATCAAAAAAAGCTCTCTTAATAAAGAGTATGTTGATCAATTTGTTAACGGAAAAAGCCATGGAAAGATAAAGGGGATAACTGTTAATATCTCAAAATCCAGCGATCTGGGCACAACAAAAATCCTTATTGATCTCAAAGAAAAATTTAAATAGTGTATTAAATAAATTTAAACTAATACGATTTTAACTTTACCCCAGACAAGAACGGACTAGTTCCATTGAAAAATTGGGTTTAAGAGAATTTAAATTAAATTTATTATAAAATAGTAAAAAAAGATTAAAGGATAGCGAAACCAATTGGAATTAAAATTAACATTTGATTGCCTTAACCCCGATATCTGGCAAGATTTCGAGGCACTCTTTGGTGAAAAAGGTGCATGCGGAGGATGCTGGTGCATGTACTGGCGAATTCCCGGAAAACAGTATGAAATGCAAAAGGGTGAAAAGAACAGGGAAGAAATGAAAAAAATAGTTGAGTCGAATGAAATACCGGGAATTCTTGCATATTATGACGGAAAGGCGATCGGATGGTGTGCTGTTGCCCCGAGATCTGCATTTTCGGTACTTTCAAGATCAAGGATACTAAAACCAATCGATGACCGTCCCTGTTGGTCTATCGTTTGTCTCTTTGTCGAAAAAAAATTCAGAAAAATAGGTGTTTCAGTAGAATTGATAAAAGCTGCTTCGGATTATGCGAAGAAAAGCGGTGCTGATTTGATCGAAGGATACCCGGTAGAGCCTAAACCCGGGAAAAATATCCCTCCGGTTTTTGCATGGACAGGAATTCCCTCTGCATTTAAAAAGGCAGGATTCGTGGAAGTTGCAAGACGTTCTCCGACCAGGCCGATTATGAGAAAAGAGTTATTAAATAATTGATAAGGAGATAAGAATGCTAAGTAAAATGGGAGAAAAAAAGAGTGTGAATATATTCAGATTTGCAAAATTGCAGGCAATTCTCTTCACTTTTCCCGGAATAGTTGCGGGAATATTGTACTCGTTTGG
>CAZNLS010000001.1:0-48382 GCA_964573895.1 uncultured Clostridia bacterium | reverse complement strand
GGAGCTCTTGAAGCGATCCTTTTCAACACAATATTTAACAGATTTCGCATTTTTGACTTGCATTTGGATTAATATTTCATATAAACTGATCTTGCAGAGATAACTTTGAAAAACAGAGAAAGAGTAATTGAGGGAACAATTAAGATAAAAGCATCTTTGGAAGATGTCTGGGAAGCATGGACCACAGAAGAAGGAATAAAAAGCTTTTTTGCTCCCGCATGTGATATTAATATCCTTCCCGGAGGAAAATATGAGATATATTTTAATCCTGATGCTCCGGAAGGTATGAAGGGAGGAGAGGGTCTGAAGGTAATGGCAATTCAACCAATGAAAATGTTCTCTTTTACCTGGAATGCACCTCCTCATCTTTCAGAGGTCAGATGGCATCAAACCCATGTGATTATTCGATTCTCTGAAGAAAATAGTTGTGTCAAAGTGACTCTGTGTCACGATGGTTGGGGGACCGGAGATGAGTGGGATGAAGCCTATGACTATTTCACGCGAGCATGGAAACAAATTGTACTGCCAAGGCTTGAATACCGGTTCGAAAATGGTCCGATTAACTGGGAAAATCCCCCAAAACCTGAAAACCTAAATATAAGGACAAACTTTAATATAAGAGAGATTAATTCATCAGACAAAGAATCTGTAGTAAATTTTGTTAAAAGAAATTGGGGTTCACATCTATGTGTCTCAAAAGGGCAGATGCATGATACTTCTGTTCTTCCCGGATTTATATGCTATGAAGAAAAAGAAATTATTGGATTGATTACCTACAATATTGTTAATAATGAATGTGAAATTATTACTCTTGACAGTTTAGATACCCATAAAGGATTGGGTTCGGAACTGATTTTGAAAGTTATTGAAAAAGCCAGGGAGAAGAGTTGCATGAGGGTATGGCTGATAACAACAAATGATAATGTGAAAGCTTTAAAATTTTATCAGAAGAGAGGATTTGAGTTAGTAGGATTTTACAGAAACGCAATAGACATTTCACGTAAACTTAAACCGGAAATACCCGAAACCGGAACTGAGAAGATCCCCATTAAACATGAGATAGAATTTGAAATTCTGTTATAAGAATTGTAATCTGATGTTTAATAATGAGTAAAATATTCAATTGCATGGGTTAATACGTATATTATTAATATGATAACAGGGAGAAATAACTATGAATGATCACCTGACTGTTGAGCAGACTGAATTAATCAAAGATGCTCTGTTGTCCGGAAACAAAATTAAAGCGATCAAGTTGCATCGGGAATTTACAGGCCTGGGTTTGAAAGAATCCAAAGATTTTGTTGAAAATCTTATTTTGGATTTGATAGAAAGAGAACCTGAAAAATATTCCCGGCTTTCATCATTAATGGGCTCAGGTTGCAGATCTGCCGCTATTTTCCTGGTTGGATTAACAACAATGTTACTTGCTTTATTTATTGGATCTTTATAAATAATTTGATGTTTGACAATACGATTAAAGATCAATATTTAACGGAGGTTTATTAAATGGCACATAGAACAGTTAAAACAGGGTATTCTTCGCTGGAAAAAAGGTTAAACCGTTTTCCCCAGGGAGCACCTCCTTCCGATGTATTATTTAAAATTTTAAAGATGCTGTTCAGTGAGAGAGAGGCGTCTCTTGTTTCTCTCCTGCCAATTAAGCCGTTTAAAGCAGAAAAGGCTGCAAAAAATTGGAAATTAAAATTATCGGAAACTAAAAAAATACTTGAAAATTTAGCAGAGAGGGGCATCCTCGTAGATGTTGAACTAAACGGTGAAATGGAGTATTCTCTTCCTCCTCCCATGGCAGGATTTTTTGAATTTTCAATGATGAGAATCAGAAATGATATTGATCAAAAATTATTAAGTGAACTATTTTATCAATATTTAAATGTTGAAGAGGATTTTATAAGGGAACTGTTTGCAAGAGGAGAAACCCAGCTCGGCAGAACATTTGTTCATGAACCCGTCTTGACAAATGATCAGGCAATTCATGTTCTCGACTATGAAAGGGCAACGGAAGTAATAAGCAGTTCTAAAAAAATAGGAGTAGGAGTCTGTTACTGCCGTCATAAAATGGAGCACATGGGAAAGGATTGCAATGCTCCGAAAAACATATGTATGACCTTTAACAATGTTGCATCTTCACTCACCAGGCACGGGATCGCAAAAGAGATAAGCAAAGATGAATGCATGGATCTTCTGCACGAAGCTTATGATAATAATCTAGTTCAATTTGGAGAAAATGTAAAAAAGAGTGTAAGTTTTATCTGCAACTGTTGCGGGTGCTGCTGTGAGGCGATGATCGCTGCAAGAAAATTTGCATTAATGGACCCCGTGCATACTACAAATTTTCTCCCGGTCGTTGACAGGAAAGAGTGCAACGGATGCGGGAGATGTGTGTCAGTCTGCCCTGTTGAGGCGATGACACTGGTTTCTTCAAACAGTCCTGAAAAGATAAACCAAAAAACTGTGCGATTGAATGAAGAAATCTGCCTTGGCTGTGGTGTTTGCGTTAAAAATTGTCCCAAAGGATCACTAACTCTTAAAGAGAGAGAAGAGAGGGTAATAACTCCCTTAAACGGTGTGCACAAAGCAGTAATGATGGCAATTGAACGGGGAAAACTTCAAAATCTAATATTTGATAACAGGGTGATGTGGAGTCACAGGGCTTTGGCAGCCGTGATGGGAGTTATACTAAAACTTCCGCCTGTAAAACAGGTTTTAGCAACCCGACAGGTAAAATCCCGCTACCTGGAAAAAATGATAAGCCGAATGGACAATTAAATAATTTGTATTAAAATGAGTTATAAATGATGAAAAGATTTTTACGACAGAGAATCCTGATTCTCATGATTATTGTTGCTGCTTCTCTTCTATGCTGTAATGGTGAAAAGAACGATAATCCTGCGGAAACTCCCGAAAAACAGATCAGTTTTAAAAGTGGTGGATATATTTTATACGGAACTCTTTATTTCCCCGGGGGTAGAGATAAATCCCCGGCTGTTGTAATTCTTGCCGGAGCTGACAGAAGTGCAAGAGGCCTGCTCAGGACAAAACTTGCAAAAGAGTTTGCAAAAAATGGTGTTGCGGCACTTGTATATGACAGCCCCGGCACGGGGCTCTCTGGTGGAAATGCTTTGATTCAGACAAAGAAAAACAGAATAGACGAGGCTCTTGATGCAGTTGATTCTCTGAAAAGTATCAAGAATATAAAAAAAAATAGTGTTGGATTGTTTGGCGGAAGTGAAGGTGCTCAGATTGCACTTCTAACGGCTTCTGTTTCTCCGAAGGTTTCTTTTGTAGTTGCGGTTTCCGGTGCAGCAGGAATTTCCGAAATGGAAATATTGAGGTTCAGTGCTGAAAAAAGAGGCATTAAACAGGGTTTTCCCGAAACAGAAATAAGGAAAGCGGTTCTCTTTAAGCAGTTATCATTTATGCTCTTAAGCGGTAAAATTCCCAAAAATTCAGGAAATAGAATGTTGAGTGAAGCAAAAAAAATGGGAGGAGATTGGGCTGAACTTGCAGAAATAGTCATTCTAAGGGCATCGGGGCAGCTAAAACGTTACAACGAAAGAATATTTGCCAGCTTCAAAAATATTGTAGAAAAGGTCAGGTTAAATAGATGGATTACAATTGCAGATCCTACAAACAGCCTGAATATGATACGGTACCTGGATTCAGGCACTTTTTTAAAACTTCTCTTATCGGGTAGATATTCAAAAGAAAACATTGAAGATAAAACTGTATTATCTAAGATAAAATGTCCTGTTTTAGCTATCTGGGGCAGTGATGATTCTTTTGTACCTCCACAAAGAAGCATGGGTCTTCTAAAAAAAACTTTGAATGAAGCTGCTCACAAAGATCATCTTTTAAAAATATTTCCTGCTGCTTCACATTATTTGACCCTTGGCGGAATATCATCTCCCTTTGCAAAGGGTTATATTAATCTGGTAGTTTCCTGGATTAAAAAACATTCAAAGTAGAAATTATTCAAATCAGTGAAAAACTTCTATTTTCAGATCGCTTTTTTCACCTGATTATGGCAATATTACAAAAGATAGAATAGGAGGTGAATCTTGGCAAAACACATTGGAATAGTAGCCTGCAGTGCCGAGGGAGCAGCACTGTGTTACAGAACAATCTGTTCGGAATCTCCTGATCTCATGGGAGAGTACATGCACCCGGAAATTAGTATGCATAACCATCCTCTTGGAGTTTATATGAAGTATATTTGTGAAAAAGAGTGGAAGGGTGTTGCTGAATTAATGATATCTTCTGAAAGTAAGATCGCACAGAATGGAGCTGATTTTTCAATATGCCCGGATAACACTATTCACGAAGCAATGGAATATGTCAGGAAAAAAGCAAAATTGACATGGCTGCATATTGCTGAGGTTGTTGCTGATAAAGCAAAAGAAAATGGTTTTGAAAAATTGGCAATTTTAGGAACAAAATATTTGATGTCCGGTCCGGTCTACCCTGATACACTTGAACGATACGGAATAGGAATTGATATCCCGGATGAGGGTGAGAGAGAAAATATCAATAAAATAATCTTTAAAGAACTGGTCAACGGGATTTTTACAGAAAGAGCACGTCTATATTTAAATGAGGTTATTGCACGTCTGAAAAAAAAGGGATGTGAAGCTGCGGTTTTGGGCTGCACCGAGATCCCTCTTATCGTAGATCCTGCTGACTGCCCCCTTCCGGTGCTGGATTCAACCCGTTTATTGGCAAGAGCAGCAATAAAATATTCTCTGGAATAATGAAGGGTTATAGTTTTAAAGATGATTACAGTGAAGGATGTCATCCGAATATCCTTAAAAAATTATCAGAAACGTCTTTTGAGCAGCATGAAGGATATGGTGATGACAAGTACTGTATTGAGGCATGTGAGTTAATATGCAAAAAAATTGGTAATAGTAGTGCGCATATCCATTTTGTGAGTGGCGGAACACAGGCAAATCTGATTGTTATTTCAGCTGCTCTGAGATCACATGAATCGGTAATATCCGCTTCAACAGGTCATATAAATACCCATGAAGCAGGATCAATCGAGGCAACAGGTCATAAGATAAATGCAATCCCATCCACGAATGGGAAATTAACAGTTAAAGAAATTGAAGAAATTTTAAACGAACATATAACTGTTCCCCATATGGTGAAACCTAAACTTGTTTATATTTCGAATTCAACTGAAGCAGGCACTGTCTACAAAAAAAGTGAACTGGAGTCAATATCTTATTTTTGCAGGGAAAGAGGTTTGATTCTCTTTCTTGACGGGGCAAGGCTGGGATCAGCATTATGCAGCACTGAAAACGATCTCACTCTTGAGGATATTGCCAGGTTGACAGATATTTTTTACATAGGCGGCACTAAGAACGGAGCCCTTCTCGGTGAAGCAATCGTTATTACAAATGAAAAATTAAAAGAAGATTTTCCTTTTCACATGAAACAGCGAGGAGCCCTCATGTCGAAAGGCAGGCTGCTTGGAATTCAGTTTCTTGAGCTTTTTAAAAATGATCTTTTTTTTGAGCTTGCAAAACATGCAAATATGATGGCAGCAAGGATAAGCAAGGCGCTGGAAGATGCTGATTTCTCATTATTTGTAAGATCAACAACAAATCAGATATTTCCGGTCCTTCCAAACGGACTGATTGAAAAGCTTCAAAAAAAATATGGTTTTTATGTCTGGAAAAAGATTGATAAATACAGCTCAGTAATAAGACTGGTAACCTCCTGGGCTACGTTGGAGAGTGAGGTAAACGAATTTATATCCGATTTAAATTCGTAGAAATATTTTCGGGGTAAGAATGAGTTTGAATGTGATAATTACAGGATCAAGCGGAATGGTTGGAAAGGGAGTATTGCTTGAGTGTCTGGAAAGCCCGGATGTTGATTCTGTGTTGATAATAAATAGAACGAGTATTAAATTAAAGCATGAGAAGTTGAAAGAGATTATCCTGGCTGATTTTTTTGATCTCTCTTCAATTGAAAAAGAACTTGAGGGATTTGATGCATGTTTCTTCTGTCTAGGGGTTTCATCTTTAAGGATGTCTGAAGATGATTACACAAGAATTACTTATGATCTGACTATGAATTTTGCAAAAGTTCTGCTTAGATTAAATAGAAACATGGTTTTCTGTTATGTTTCGGGTGCAGGTACCGACAGCAGTGAAAAAAGAGGTGTCATGTGGGCTCGGGTCAAGGGGAAAACTGAGAATGCGCTTCTTCGTCTCGGGTTCAGGAAAGTTTACATGTTTCGTCCCGGTTATATTCAGCCTGTCAAAGGAGTCCGGACAAAAACCAAATTGTATGCTTTTATATATGCTTTATTAAAACCTTTCTATCCCGTGATGAAAACATTTTTCGAAATTTTGACAACGGAGCTGATTGGCAAAGCCATGATTAATGTCTCTGTTAATGAGTATCAAAATAAAATTCTTGAAAAACCGGAAATTTATTTCATCGGTAATTCGGAGGAAAAAAATGAAAAAAAATGAAGATAAAAGTTGGATTAAAGTTGTAAAAAAATACAGTAAATCTGATATCAGAATGAGTCTCTTCCAAATATTCAATTCATTTCTCCCCTATTTTTTATTGTGGGGACTTATGATATATTCGCTTCGATATTCTTACTGGATAACACTGGCTCTGTCAATATTAGCTGCCGGATTTTTAGTAAGAATATTCATAATTTTTCATGATTGCGGTCACGGTTCATTTTTCAGGTCTGAAAGATTAAACAGAATAACCGGTATTTTTGGAGGATTACTATCATTTACCCCTTACCACAGCTGGCATTACCCGCATGCGATTCATCATCAAACCATCGGAAATCTTGATAAAAGGGGAATTGGAGATGTTATGACCCTGACTCTTGAAGAGTATTTGAAGCTTTCACAAAAAAAAAAAATAGGTTACAGAATATATAGAAATCCCTTTGTTCTTTTCTTAATTGCTCCGCCACTGATATTTCTTCTGTTTAACAGATTCCCCGACAAGAATAATCCGGTAAAGATAAAGATCTACACTCATTTGACAACTCTGCTTCTGATTCTGATTGTAACGATACTTATAATTATTATAGGTTTCAAAGAATTCCTGCTGATTCAACTCCCTATAATCTATTTTTCATCAGTTGCAGGTGTATGGTTGTTTTATGTTCAGCATCAGTTCAAGGATGTGATCTGGGTAAGGGAGAAAAATTGGGATTATAAAAGAATTGCTCTTGAAGGTTCTTCATACCTTAAACTCCCAAAAATACTGCAGTGGTTTTCCGGAAACATCGGGTTTCATCACATACATCACCTGGGTCCGAAAATTCCCAATTATAAACTTGAAAGGTTTCTGAAAGAAAATCCCGAATTTCAGATAAAACCTTTGACAATATTTGATGCATTCAAGTCACTTAAATATCATCTTTGGGATGAAAAAAACAAAAAACTTATAGGGTTTGGTGATATAAAAAATTAATTCAATAGAGTAAAAATTAGAGATGTTCGGTATAATAGAGGCTTAGTGAAAGAATAATGAAATTTTCAGAACTCATCATTAAAAGGGAGAGTACAAGAAGATTCAAACCTGTACAGGTAGAACGGGACCTTTTAGAAAAATGCCTTGAAGCTGCCCGGGTTGCACCATCTGCGAGTAATTCCCAGCCCTGGTATTTTCGCATAATCGACAACAGGGAGGTAATCAGGGAATTGGCCTTGAGAGCATTTTCCGGTCTCTATAAGTTGAACCGGTTTACTGAGAATGCCTCGGCTATGATCCTTGTTTCGACAAGAAAATCGAAGATCATTACAAGAACAGCCCAGCAGATCCAGGGGATCAGGTATAACCTTGTAGATATTGGTATTGCATGTGATCACCTTGTTCTGCGGGCAGAAGAGCTTGGATTAAAAAGCTGCTGGATTGGATGGTTCAATGAAAAAGCAGTAAAAAAATTTTTAAAAATTCCAAGATCTGAAAAAATTGATATGATTATAGCTCTGGGATATCCGGCAGATGAAAAAAGTGCCAGAAAAAAGGTGAGGAAATCATTGGAGGAGATACGTGAATATATTGAATGACAGATTCGAACCGGGATTTTTTCTACATCTTTTACCAAAAGAATTATTGAAAGCTGAATCTATTTTTTTATTCTATTTCTCAAAAACAGATGTCTAAATGCCCTGCGGGTAAATCCCGGGCGTCTCGATATTTCAAGAGAGTTGATTTTTTTCTTCATTTTAACTCTTTCAAACCCCGCATTTCTGTCCCACCTGTTTCTTTTCCAGGCTATCCATCCGAATAACCGGACTGCATAATAGATCAATTTCTTCTTCCACTTTTTTACTGTGAGAACAGTCATCGCTTCGAGCATGATATTATCCGATTCTTTCCGTGATTTTTTTTGAGACCAATAGAGCCAGTCATGTATAACTGCTGCATTTCCGTATTTCCCCCATTTTGGAAGAATTGCCCAAAAAAGACGGGGGATAGATGCGAAATCTGTCATAAACCCGGGTTTTACGGAAATGAGATCACCGCTCCCCTCTTTTCCTATCTCATAACCAAAAGGATTGATCAATACCCATGTTTTTCCATCTGCCAAAGGTGAAATTACCAGTGCTTCCGTGAATTGACTCATAGCCCCTCCGCTTCTAAAGATTATACATTTATTAAATATTTTATTGAATAGTAGTAAAATTTTGCCAATTTTTTGGCTGATTCTAAGAAAAATTTTAGAGGGATTTATCTCATTTGGGATAAAAGCCAACAATTGTAATTATCACCGGAATTTCTATCACATAAATCTGCTGTTGATGTGATTGAGATACTGCGTTATAATGCCATTTAATTTTTTATCTTTCTGAAAAAAACAATAAAAAGGAGAAATTTATGATTAAACCGCATGGATCAGATAAACTCAATCCGTTGTATGTTTTCAATAATGACAAAAGGAAATCATTGGAAAAAGAGGCAGAAAATTTATTATCCGTAACGATAAGCTCCCAGGCAGCAGCCAATGCAGTAATGCTTGGAAGCGGATATTTTAACCCCCTTAAAGGATATATGAATCTTGATGATGCTATTAAGGTTGCGGATAAAATGTATACCGGAAATGGAGTTTTTTTCCCCGTTCCGGTTCTAAATCTGTTGGAAAATGCGGAAGGAATTGTAGTTGGAATGAGGATTGCCCTTAAAGATCCCAACGTAGACGGGAATCCGGTAATTGCTATTCAAACTGTTGAGTCGGTAGATAAAATGACAAAGGAGCAAAAAGATCTTATCGGGAATAAGGTATACGGGACCTCTGATCTACAACATCCGGGATTTGCAACTTTCAAATCACTCGGAAATTATGTAATTGGAGGAGGGGTTGATGTCCTGAATTTTTCATATTTTGAGACCGATTTCCCGGAAACTTTCAGAACTGCATGGCAGATCAGAGAAGAGATAGAAAAACTCGGTTGGGAAAAGGTTGTTGCCTTTCAGACCAGAAACCCGATGCACAGAGCGCATGAAGAGTTGTGTAAAATGGCAAAAGAGGGAGTAAATGCTGACGGTATCCTTATCCATATGCTCCTTGGGAAACTGAAAAAAGGCGATATCCCTGCTGATGTCAGGGATGCATCTATAAGAAAAATGGTTGAGATATACTTCCCAAAAAATACTGTACTTATTACCGGATATGGGTTTGATATGCTTTATGCCGGACCACGGGAAGCTGTTTTACATGCTCTGTTCAGGCAGAATGCCGGATGTACTCATCTTATAGTAGGAAGAGATCATGCTGGAGTTGGATCGTTTTATGGTCCTTTTGATGCTCAAAAAATATTTAAAGAAGAGGTTCCCGAAGATGCTATGGAAATAGAGATTTTTAATGCTGATCATACGGCATGGTCAAAAAAATTAAACAAAGTAATAATGATGAATTCAGTCTCCGATCATACAAAAGAGGATTGGGTCTTTCTTTCCGGTACTAAGGTAAGGGAGATGTTGTCGAATGGTGAAAAATTACCTGTTGAATTTTCCAGGCCTGAAGTAGCTGAGATTCTGGGAAAATATTACCAGTCCATCAAAGACTAAAATTTAATTTATCCGGATTTTTTTGAAATTTTTGCCCAGCTGTCTCTGAGGGAAACTGTTCTGTTAAATATTTTCTCCTTCTCCGTAGATAATTTTTCATCAAGACAAAAGTACCCCTTCCTCAAAAACTGGAAATAATCTCCCTGTCTGGCAGAAGAGAGAGATGGTTCAGCTCTGCATCCATCTATAATCTTCATTGAATCGGAATTGATGTAGTCCAAAAAGGTCTTTCCTTCTCCTACTTCATCCGGGTTTTCTTTTATAAATAATTTTTCAAAAAGCCTGATGCTGACTTCGACTGATTCGGGAACAGTAACCCAATGAGATGTGCCGCGGACTCTTCTTCCGTCAGGAGACCACCCTCCTCTTGATTCAGGGTCATATCTGCAGTAAATTACCTCAACCTCTCCCGCTTCATTCTTTTTAACATCAGTACATGTTATATAGTAGGCGTGTTTTAGCCTTATTTCAGTTCCTGGAGAAAGCCGGAAATACTTTTTGGGAGGGTTTTCCATAAAATCCGCTCTTTCAATAAACAGTTCTCTGCTAAAGGGAATCATTCTTGTTCCGTCGGATTCTTTTTCAGGATTATTTACCGCCTCAAGCATTTCGGTTTTGCCTTCCGGATAATTTTCGATTATAACTTTGACAGGATCAAGCACAACCATAACTCTTTTTGCTCTCATATTAAGATCTTCCCTTACACAATGTTCAAGAAATGCTATATCAACTGTGCTGTCTCTTTTTGCAACACCGATTTTATCGGAAAAATCTCTGACTGATTCAGGTGTATAACCCCTTCTCCTGAGACCTGAAATGGTTGGCATTCTCGGGTCATTCCACCCGGTTACAATACCGCTATCAACAAGTTTGAGCAATTTCCGTTTACTCATAACCGTATAATTTAGATTCAATCTGGCAAATTCAATCTGCTGGGGAGCAAATATTTCAAGATTTTCGGTAAACCAGTTGTAAAGGGGACGATGAGCTTCAAATTCCAGAGTACATATGGAGTGAGTGATTCCCTCAATAGAATCAGATTGACCATGTGCAAAGTCATACATTGGATATATGACCCATTTATTTCCTGTTCTGTGATGCTCTGTTTTCAATATCCTGTACATAACCGGGTCTCTCATATTGAGATTCCCGGAACTCATATCTATTTTCGCACGTAATACTCTTGATCCCTCTTCAAATTCACCGTCTTTCATTCTTTTAAAAAGATTGATATTTTCATCAACAGTTCGGTCTCTGTATGGACTCTCCTTCCCCGGTTCCGTAAGAGTTCCTCTTGATTCTCTTATCTCCTCCGGAGAGAGATCACATACAAATGCCTTACCCTTCTTGATCAGTTTAACGGCATATTCGTAGAGAGTCTCATAGTAATCGGATGCATAATAAAGACGGTCTTCCCAGTCGAATCCAAGCCATTTAATGTCCTCCATGATCGATTCCACAAATTCATCTTCCTCTTTGCTCGGGTTAGTATCATCAAACCGGAGATTACATTTTCCGCTGTACTTTTTTGCCAGACCGAAGTTAAGGCAGATAGATTTAGCGTGACCTATATGAAGATATCCGTTAGGCTCAGGAGGGAACCTCGTTACTACTTTTCCATCATTTTTATTTTGAGCAACATCTTTTTCAATTATATTTTCGATGAAATTTGTTTTGTGTAGAGTTTTTTTTTCTTCCATATTTTCCTGCTTCTATAGGAATTATAGCATAGATCAGACTCTAATTTGCCAATAAGATTGTACTCAGGAAAGGAAGATATGTTATAAGAAGAACAGAAATAAGCATAATCAAAAAGAAGGGAATTACATCCTTGTAAACCCGTGTCATTGGCTCTTCAAATCTGTAAGACGAAAGAAAGAGATTGAGTCCGACGGGGGGAGTCAGGTAGCCTAATTCCATGTTTGCAAGGAAGATTATTCCAAGATGAACAGGATGAATTCCGAAAATGTTCCCGAGAGGTATAATCAGTGGAACAACAACAAGTATTGCAGAAAATATATCCATAAACATACCTGTTATTAATAGTGCAAAATTTAATAGTAGTAAAAAAACATATTTTGAAGCAATATTTGCCTTAACCCATGCAGTCAATTTCATTGGAATTTCCGCATCAACAATATAATATGATAGTCCCTTTGCCAGAGCGAGAATCACAAGAACTCCTCCAATGATCGGCAGTGCTTTCAACATGACATTTGAAAGATCTTTTATCCTTAGATCCCTGTTTATAAATACTTCGACAATTATTGCGTAAACTACCGAGATAGCGGCACTCTCGACCAGAGTTGTTATCCCGCCGAAAAAGAAGAGTAAGATCACGACAGGCAGAAGAATTTCCCATAGTGAAACTTTAATCGCCAGAAGCGATGATTTCAGATTGAAAGGTTCTCTCTCTATTTTTCTCCTGCCTGCATATCTGGTAGTGAAAAGCACCAGTGCGAGGATCATCAGGAATCCGGGAATTATTCCCCCTTTGAACATCTCTTTAATACTTACCTGAGCAGTAACACCATAGATGATGATCGGGAGGCTCGGGGGAAAGAGCAGACCAATGCTTCCGGAAGAAGTGAGGAGTCCAACGCTGAACCTCTTCTCATATTTGCTTTCTATCAGGACATATGACAATAGTGCTCCAAGTGCCAGGATTGTAACTCCCGATGCTCCTGTAAAAGTTGTAAAAAAAGCGCTTACAAGAATTGCCATAACTGCAAGGCCTCCGGGCAGCCATGAGAAAAGGGCACGGAAAAGCCCGACAAGCCTTTCGCCCGCTTTACTTTCAGAGAGAATGAAGCCTGTCAATGTAAAGAGGGGAATAGCCGGAATTGAGTGGCTTATCAGCATGTAGTAAGATTCGTTCGGTATAATTTCCGGTGAGCCAAGTCCTTTTGTAAAGAGCATAAAAGCAATTCCGCCGAGTATGATAAAAATAGGCATTTCGAAGAATGCTGACATCAGGAGAATAGCAATCAGGGGTAAAAAGAGAGCTGAGTTTATGGACATCGATACAGCTCCCAATTTGTCGAGAAAAGGCCATGGATTCTGAATTATTACCATGAAAAAGTTTGTAATCGATCCCAGCCCCAGTATGCTGCCCAAAACAATCCCGGAAATAAGTGTAACGGATCTTAATTTTTTGATTTTTGGATAAAGTCCGAACCTGACACCCATAACAAGAAATCCAAGAAACATAAAGAGTGTTATTAACCTGATAGGGACAAAATCAATTTTCTGAGACATGTCGAATGCAGTGAACGAAAATGAGAGAGAGGCCCAAGCGAAAGCAAAAGAGAATGCAGATGATATAATTGCTACGACTGACGAGATCAAACTGTTTGCAGTATCGTTTAATTTTATATTTAATGAGACCGAAAGGTGTTTTTTCTCTCTGGCTGTGATCATCCCACCGAGAAATGTTACAACAAGGACAAGGTGATGTGTGTATTCTGTCGATCCCTCAACACCTGTATGGAAAAATTTCCTCGCAACAACTTCAAGAACCGGGAAGAATGCAAGGAGTCCGAATGCAATGTAAGCTGAAAAATTTTCTGCTTTGTGAAAAAATTTTTTAATGTGTTCTGTTTTTTCCATTGAATTCATTTCGATACTTTATCATCATGTCGTAGATTTCACGAGAAAACACATTGTCAATAAGAAGATCCATCCCCTTCCTGGCGGATTTTCTCCATAATGAAATTGCATCCTTTGGGAGCGGAGGAATCTTCAGGCCGTTCTTTTTCATTGTATCGATTGCTTCCTGTTCCAGGTTTCCGGTTTTTTTGTAAAGTTCTGCTGCCAATCTCTTTGTGACCTTTGAGAATTTCTTTCTCAGATCCAGCGGAATTCTTTCCCATACCCGGTTTGAGAGAACTATGCCCCCGTATATTGGTGCGATTCGTAATGGATTCATATTTGGTGCAAGGGGAAAATATTGTCCTGATGCTGCTATAAGCGGTGGGAGGTAAAATGCACTTACCATTCCGCTCTGGAGGGCCATGAGCATATCTTTCAACTCGTTTGGGATAACCTGAAACCCTGATTTGCGCCAGGCTTGTTCAAGTTCAGGCTCTCCGGTAGCAAATGAAAGTTTCAATTTTTTCAGATCTTTTGGGTAGATCAAAGGGTTTTTGCCGAAGAGTCTCACCCATCCGGCCATTGACCAAATTATCACTTTGTAACCTTTCTCACGTATTTTTTTTTCAAAGACCGGATTCATTCTTTCTACAACATAAAGAAATTCTTTATCACTTGAGAATGCAAAAGGAACATTTAAAACATAAAAATCGGAATATATCTTTGTTAACCCCCTGTTAGTGAATACGGCTCCCTGAAGCTGCCGTATTTTTATTTTGGTTATCATGTTTTTTTCACTACCGGCAATACCACCGGGATATATTTTCACAATGATCTTTCCGTTGGAAATTTTCTTCCATTCTCTGGCCATTTCACGGAGAGCTTTGTCCCATGGTGATTTTAATGGAGCGACACTACCGATTTTAATGGTCATCGAAAATATTACCGATGAACAAAAAAATAGTATTGTACAAAATGTTATCCTATTTTTTTTCATCTCTGTTCTCCTCGTCAGTTGTTAGAAAAAAATCTTCTTCATGTGCTAAATACCATTTGGCTTTTCTTATATTCAGAATATTAACAAGTCTGTTATCGGGGTCTTTTGAGATATCAACTTTTATTGCTTTTTTTAACAGATCCCTGAACTCCTTTATGTTCTGAGTCTTGATTGAAACAGTTGTTGCCAGAGAGACATACGGCGATGCTGTTTTCCCTTTATAGTACTCTATTGAATCATTGAAATTTGCTCTTGCCTTTTTTACGTCTCCGCCCATATAATCCGGGAGTGAACCGTAGTATGAAATGTAAAAGTCAAATATTGCCCCCCTGCTGAAATTTTTATCAAGTTCCGTTACTTTTTTCATCATGGCATTAGCTCTCGGAAGGGTTATTCCAAGTTTCATGTCAAAAGGGTCAATCGAAAATGCCCCTATCCACCCTGCTGCAGCCCAGTAAAAAAACGGAGCTTCATTTTTTTTTATTTTATTGAATGCTGATTCGGGGTTTTTTGAATTTAATTTTGACATAAATCCGGGATATCTTTTTTCCAAAGAATCAAGAAGGATATCCCTGCCTCTCAGATAGAGGTTTTTGGCTCTTTTCATTAAAAACTCTTTTTTCTCATATCTGTCATCACTCATCATGCTTGATGGATTGTCAAGAAAAGCATTTGCATACATCACATAGAGACTTCCGGTCTGAAGCTGAAGGCCCCTGTGGTAAGGTGCGGAATTCAGAAGTGATTCATACATCTTTATTGCAAAAGGAAGAGCATCGCCGACAAGTTCCGGATCGTTATCTCCTGTAAATACAGTACTTGAACCTGAACCGGTTAAAGCGTCTCCGACTTTGTTAATGACAAATTTATTTATAGAACATGAATTTATCAGTAGTAATGCCGGAAGAATTATAATTGAAAGATATTTTTTCAATAATGACAACATATTGTCTCCACTTCTTTATGATTGTTGAGAATAATATATCACAGTTTTAAATAATAATTCAATTTTAGATTGATCTTAAGTGAAGAAGAACTGATTTTTCCAGTAATTTCAGGAAGATTACAAAAAATATTAAAACTTTTTTTTAATTTTTTCGTTATATTTTCTGAGAAGCTGATACGAGATTTTTGCAGTTTGATAGATAGGAGTCAGATAATGAAAATGATTAAAACAGCATTTTTTACGATTTTAGCGTTAACTTTTTTAATGGTTTCATGTTCCGGAAATAAAGAGAATAATAATGCAACAAAAAGCAATGATAATAAAAAAATTGCCGATTCCGGTGAACAAAGAGGAAAAAAATTCAATGGGAAACCGGGAAAGGATACAGACCTGATCCCCGTCTCCGTAAAATTGCCTGAAAAAGGTGATATAAATTCTTTCCTTCTGTTTTCGAGTAATATAGATTCGGAAAAAACCGTAGACATATACCCGATGACTTCAGGGATCATTGAAGAGATCTACAAAGATGAAGGTGATGCTGTTAAAAAAGGAGATGTTCTTGCCCGTCTTGATGACAGAGAGGCGGTAATAAATGAGAAAAGAGACAAGATAACCTATGAACAGCAGAAAATAGAATTTTCGAGGCAGAAGGAGATTTTTGAAAAAGAGCTGATAAGCAGAGAAGAATATGACAAGCTTAAGTTCAGTCTTCAAAAAAGCAAACTTGACTGGGAACAGAAGAAACTGCTTCTTTCGTATACAAGGATTAAATCTCCTATTTCAGGACTTGTTACAAAAAGATATATCAGAGTCGGGAACAAGATAACCACAGCCCAATTAACATTTTCAGTAGTTTATATGAAGGAAAAGATTGCTGTTATAAATGTTCCGGAGCAGGAGAATGGTAATATATACTTAAAACAAAAAACCGTGGTATCAGCCGGCAATGTCGAACTCAATGGATATGTAAAAAGAATCTCACCTGCAATAGATCCCCAGAGCGGCACTTTCAAGATTACTGTAGGTGTGAGAGATTTGAGGAACAAGCTGGTGGTCGGCCAGTTTGTAAATGTAAAAGTGATAAAAAAAGTACATAAAAATGTGATTCTTGTGACAAAGGATATTCTTCTTTTTGAAGAAGGAAGGGTTTTTGTATTTAAAGTAAACAAAAAAAATATTGCAATAAAAGTGGAAGTAAAAACAGGTTTTGACGACGGAAGAAAAGTTGAAGTTTCAAGTGGGATTGTAATGGGAGACAAGCTGGTTTCCGCAGGGAAGAGTACTCTCAAAAACAATTCTAAAGTAAAACTTGTAAAATCACTTCTCTAAAAGAAGAAAGCAAAATGAAATTTAAATCAAAATTCGAATTTACTGTAAAAAAACCGGTTGCTATTCTGATGATCACGATAGGAATAGCCGTGTTTGGGTATGTCAGCCTTAAGAGATTAAGCTGGGAACTGATGCCCGAGATTTCCTATCCAACATACACAATTAGAACCGAATACTCGGGAGCTGCTCCGGAAGAAGTGGAGAATGTTGTCTCGAGACCTCTGGAGGAACAGCTGAGCCTGATAAAAGATCTGGTATCGATTACTTCTGTGTCCCGACCGGAGCAATCCGATATAATCCTGGAGTTCACATGGAATGTAAATCTCGACAGATCTGCACAGGAGATAAGGGAAAAAATCGACCAGACTTATCTTGACAAGGCTGTTGAACGTCCAATGATACTTCGATATGATCCTTCACTTGATCCTGTATTAAGAATCGGGATCGTGAGTGATATTCCCCTGGTAAGATTGAGGGAAATTGTAGAGGATGAAATAGCAAGAGAGTTGGAGTCTGTGCCGGGTGTTGCAGCAGCAAGAGTGAAGGGCGGTTATGAAAAAGAGATACTTGTAAAAATAGATGAAAAGAAACTTGCAACTACAAAAATTGACTTTAACGTAGTAACCCGAAGATTAACACAGGAAAATATAAATCTTGCCGGAGGTAATATAAAAGAGGGTAAGACAGAATATATAGTAAGAACTTTAAATGAATTTAAATCAGTCAGGGAAATAGGAAATATAATTATTGTAAAAAGAGGTAATATTTCCATAAGATTGAAGGATATTGCAACTGTTGTTGAAAGTCATAAGGAGAGAAAGGTAATAACCAGGGTTGACGGATTTGAAAGTATCGAAATAAATATATTCAAGGAAGCCGATGCCAATATAGTCGATGTCAGTAAAAGAGTAAAGGAAAAACTTTTTGGCACACCCGAACAGCAAAATTATGTAAAAAATCTCGGAAAAATGAAGAAAACATTTGCCAAAGGAAGAGCAGCTTTTAAACAAAGAGCAGTTCATAAGCAGATGACTAATTTCATCTCATGGAGACTTCCGAAAAATATTGATTATAAAATATTATCAGATCAATCTATATTTATAGAAAATTCAATAAACGAGGTGAAAAATACAGCAGTTCTCGGAGGAATTTTTGCAATACTTGTTCTATACCTTTTCCTGAGGCATTTTTCCACAACTCTTATTGTTGCAATAGCAATACCTCTGTCAATAATAACGACATTTGCTCCATTGAACCTGTTTAAAGTCAGCCTTAATATAATGTCTCTCGGAGGGCTTGCACTTGGTATCGGAATGCTTGTGGACAGCTCAATTGTTGTTATGGAAAGTATATTCAGGTGCAGAGAGGAGGGTGATGGATGGGTAGAGTCTGCGGTGAGAGGTGTATCAGAAGTCGGAGGAGCTGTAATCGCCTCCACACTTACTACAATTGCAGTTTTCTTCCCAATTGTATTTGTTGAGGGTGTTGCAGGCCAGATATTCGGAGATCTTTCACTCTCTGTTGTCTTTTCTCTCCTGGCGTCACTTCTGGTATCACTGTTTTTTATTCCAATGCTTGCTTCAAGAAAAATGAAAAGAAAAGAGTTTCCAATCCAAAACAGTTTCAGATTCAGAGTTGAAAAAGACAGGACAACCGGGAACTGGTTCATGATGTTCTTTGAAGCAATAAAGTTTTCAGGAACTATTATTTTTGAATTTCTATTGGCCCTGCTTTATATATTGACCACTACTTTTTTTGTTTTATTCTATCCTGTTCTGGCGATATCCGGTCTTCTATCCGGAAGAGATACACGGGCCTACTTCGCCGAAATATTTGAAAAAATTGAAAAGAAATCAGTTAAGCACAGAATCCCATGGGATAACTATTTCTCAAATTATCCTGTAAAGAATTTTTTGAATTCAGTATCGGAGCGTGCCCCCTGGTTTAAGAAAAACATAAATGTATTCATTTCCGGATTTTTAAAGAGAAAAAATTTCATTTCAAAAATATTTATGTTCGTTTTGCTTCTATTAAAACTTCTGCTTTGGGATATGACACTTTCCTATCTTTACTACCTAATCCGGTATCTGGTAAACACCCTGTTTTTTCTTATTGTCAGGATCTTTTTTACCTTTGCCGGAACTTTATTGATTGTAGGAAAACTACTGCTGGTTATGTTTTTAACTTTAATTGCACCTGTAATAAAAGTGATTACTATTGGTTTCGGGAAATTTATCGGATTTATTACGGACAATTACCCTAAACTGCTGGACAGATCTTTAAAAAACGATAAAGTTATAATTACTACGGTTCTTCTGATATTTCTGTTTACCATGTTTGTGGTGGTCCCGAATATAGGAGAAGAACTAATTCCCGAAGTTCATCAGGGAACAATTTATGTGAATACTACTTTTCCAGTGGGAACACCGGTTGACAATAGCGATAAAATCCTAAAAGAGATAGCAAAAGATGTTTCATCCCTTGCACTTGTAAGTAATTCAAGCTATGTTGCAGGAACTACCAAAGATGAACTAAGTGAAAAAGAGGTAGGGGAACATGTTGGGAAAATAACTGTAAATATAAAAAAGGGAGGAAACATCCAGGCTTCGGAAGAAATTGTAATCTCAAATATCAGGTCAATATTGAAGAATTATACTGATCTGAATTTCAATATCTCAAGGCCTGCACTCTTTACTATCAAATCACCTATCGAACTTGTTATAAAAGGGTATAACTTAAAGGAGTTGCGAAGGGTAAGTACAGAGCTTTATGAAAAAATATCACATATTGACGGGCTCAAAGATGTACAGAACAGTATAAAGTCTGGTTTTCCGGAGTTAGTAATAGAATTTGACAGAGACAGGTTGTCACATTTCGGGCTGAATGCGTTTGATGTTGCAACACTTGTTAAAAATAAAGTTGAGGGAAATGTCCCCACGAAATATAAAGAGAGAGACCGCAGGGTTGATATACGTGTGTTTTTAAAGGAAGATCAGAGGAAAAGGGTTGAAAACATAAATAATTTAATAATAAATCCCGGAGCAGAAATCCCGATTTTTCTGAATAGTGTTGCAAAGATAGAGATCCTTAACGGTCCTAACGAAATACGGCGTGTCAATCAGGATAGATCGGCAATTATTTCTGCCAATATCGCCGGAATCAGCCTTACAAATGCTGTAAAAAAGATATATGATGTAGTTGATGAATACAACATGCCTGAGGATTTCACATATGACCTGTCCGGTCAGAACAAGGAGATGAAAACATCTTTAAACAGTCTGACCATGGCGATGATACTGGCAATTTTTCTTGTATATATAGTTATGGCTTCTCAATTTGAATCCTTTTTACATCCTTTCCTCATTCTGTTTACAATCCCGATGGCTCTTATCGGAGTCTATTTGACCCTCTTTGTACTGAATATTCCTGTCGGAGTAACAGTCTATATAGGTATAATCACACTGGTAGGAATAGTTGTCAACAATGCTATTGTTCTTATCGATTATATAAACACTTTAAGAAAGCGGGGAGTTGAAAAGATTGAAGCGATAAAGCAGGCTGGAAAGATCAGGCTGAGGCCTATCCTTATTACAACGATGACGACTGTCCTTGGACTATTACCGATGGCAATTGGTCTGGGAGAAGGTACTGAGATCAGGACACCGATGGCTATATCAGTCATCGCAGGACTGTTAAGTGCGACTTTTTTAACACTTGTACTAATTCCCCTGGTATATAACAGGTTTAGTAAATAAATATGGACAATTATAAGATTAGAGAAAGGCTGATACCTAAATTTTCGCTAAACAGGCCTGTGACAGTAACGATGATTCTTGTTGCGGTACTGGTGATTGGATTTGTTTCATATTCAAAAATAAAGCTTGATCTTCTTCCATCGGGGTTTAACCCTCCGTTTCTTGGTGTATGGGTCCCCTATCCGGATGCAAATCCCAAGGAGATAGAGGAGCAGATAGTCAAACCGATGGAAGGAGAATTGAAAACAGTAAAAGACCTCAAAAGAATATTTAGTAATTCGAGGACTTCCGGGGTCTGGTTCTGGATGGAGTTTGCACAGGGAACGAATATGGATCTTGCATATGCCCAGGTTACCGACAGAATCGAGAGGGGGAGGGCCCTTATCCCCGATGAGATAGAAAATATATTTGTCAGGAGATTCAGGAACAATGATGAACCGATCATTTACATGGGAGTCTCATATGAAGGAAACATAAAAGATCCCTATTATGCCACTGATAAATTTATCAATAAGCAGATCGAAGGGATCAAAGGTGTTGCAAATACCGAAATGTTCGGACTAAGGGAGAAGTATATCCAGATAATTATTAATGCAGATATGGTAAAAGCCTACAGGGTCAATCTATATACAATTATGCAGCGATTGATGAAGGATAACTTTTCCATGTCCAGTGGATATGTTTATTCAGGGAAAAATAAACTTTTACTGAGAAGCAAGTCAAAGTTCAATTCGCTTGAGCAGATCCAAAATATCAATATTAAAGAGGGTGTCAGGTTAAAAAACATTGCTGAAGTAAAGTACGATTTTGATGAAGAGCAGAGAAGCATTATGAGGGTTGATGGGAAATTAGCAGGTGGAATTGTAGCTTATAAAGAGAGCGAGGCTAATACAGTTGAAGTTTGTAAAGCCATAATTAAAAAATTAGAAGAACAGTTCAAAAGCAGGCCTGAACTAAAAGGGGTTAACTACTTTGTTTTCTGGAACCAGGGAAAAGTGATAAATGACTCGATAAACAATCTGAAAACAACAATGATGTGGGGAGGCTTTTTTGCTTTTTTAATCCTGTTTCTATTTCTGAGAAGAACAAGAATAACACTAATGCTTACTCTTGCAATACCTCTCTCGCTTCTCGTATCTATAATGATAATATATTCCATCGGGTGGACTCTTAATTCAATTACAATGATGGGATTGATGGTATCTATAGGTCTTGTAGTAGACAATGCGATTGTTATTACCGAAAATATTTACAGGCTCAACGGAGATGGCATCGGACTTAAGAAAGCTGCAGTTCTGGGAGCATCCGAAGTAGGTCTTGCAATTACTCTTGCTACCCTGACAACGGTCGTAGTTTTTCTTCCGCTTATGATAATGTCAGGAAATTCAGGGATGTCTTTCTACCTGACAAGAATAGGAGTTCCGGTAATTTTTGCACTAATCGCAAGCCTGTTGATAGCACTTATTTTCATACCTCTTGCATCAACCTTTGCCATCCCTAAAAAGACTAAGATAATTTATGCAACTCACAACAAAGTAACCCAGGTTTATCAAAATCTCCTCGTAAAATCACTTAAACACAGAATCGATGCAATCCTGATCATAATTATAATAATTTTTAGCCAGTTCTATCCTCAAAAAATGATGAAAAAATCCGATTCTGCCGGAGGCAGTTCCAGTGATGCCCGGATAATCTGCAGATTCCCTTCAAATTACAGTATTGAGAAGGTAGACAAAACTCTGAAATTCATATCAGACGGAATCAGAAAGAAAGATCATATATATCATATCGATCATATTTCCAGCAGGGCGAATAACTTTCGCGGCCGAATAGAAGTCTATCTCAAACCCGATAATGCAACTCAGTGGTACCAGGTTATTTTCAGGAAGCTTAAAAATATGTTTGGAATATCTTCATATATAAGATTATCCAGAGAGGAGCTTGTTGCCGATATAAAGAAAAACCTTCCTGTTATCCCGGGAGTGCGCCTGAGAACTTCATGGCGGGACCAGGGAGGAGGAGAAGACTCGGCATATACATTTTCCCTTAGAGGTTATGATACCGGGGTTCTGGAAAATCTGGCAGATGAAATTGAAAAACAGATTAAACTTGTCAAGGGCGTTATTAATGTAGAGACTGACAGTGAAACCGGAAATGATGAGATACATATAGATGTGAATAGAGACAAGGCATATACAATAGGACTTAATCCCAACTATATAGGTCAGGTAGTTGCATTCAATTTGAGGAAGAGAAAGATATCTAATTACCAGGATAATGAGAAAGAGATCCCTATATATATTAAATCTGATCCGCGGTTCAGAGATTCATATGCACAGCTAAAAAACCTCTTTATCCAGACTGAATCCGGAACCGATACAACTCTTAGTTCCATTGCAAACTTTACTTTCCACAAAAGTCTTGGAAGTATACAAAGAGAAAATGGGAAATCGTTTATGGAAGTAAAAGTATACTTTGGCGATGTGGACATGAGAAAAATGACAGCAAAGATAGGAAAGATATTGAAAGATTTCAGGTTTCCTACAGGATACTACTATGAAGAGGGAAGACGGGGAAGAAGGTTTCGTGATCAGGACCAGGATCTTGCCAGTGCATTGATATTCTCAATAATATTTGTCTTTATCATCATGGGAGTTCTATTTGAATCGTTCATTCTGCCTTTGTCGGTTCTCATAGCAATACCGGCTGCATTTGTTGGATCTTATTGGCTGATTTTTCTGACCGGAACAACATTTGAAATAATGGCAGGGATTGGACTTGTAGTCCTGATCGGTGTTGTCGTAAATAATGCGATTGTTCTGATAGATCTTGTTAACCAGTACAGGAAGTCGGGAATGCAGAGGGAGCAGGCAATTCTTGTTGCGGGCATGAACAGATTCAGACCGATATTAATGACAGCGTTGACTACAATCTTCGGTTTGCTCCCGATGGCCCTGGGAAATTCGGGTCTGATTGGAATTCCTTATGCCCCAATGGGGATAACTCTTATAGGAGGACTTATATCAGCCACATTCATAACACTTTTTGCAGTGCCGATATTTTATACTTACTTCGACGACCTGAGAATATTTTTTAAGAATTTTTTAAAAAGATTTTGATGATCAGAGATTTCTTCTGTATTTTCCTCCGACAGTATAGAGCAGTTCTGTAATCTGACCGATTGAACAGAATTTTACCGCTTCCATTAAAACTTCGAACGTATTCTCATTCTTCAGAGCCGATAATTTAAGTTTTTCGAGCATTTTGTTATAAAACCTGTAAGAGAAAAAACATCTGACACCCTCTGATATTTTGATCAGAAAAAGATTTGTTTGTATAATTGAAAATATTCAAATGATCATATACTCTTTAATTTCAAAAGAAAAAGTTAATGTGCTATCTGTAATAAAATGAAGTAAAGTCAGAAGGAAATAGTAATGAGTGCAAAGAAATCAATTGGACTTTGGTCTGCTATATCAATAGGAATAGGTGGTATGGTTGGAGCGGGGATATTTTCAATATTAGGAACTGCCTGTCAAATTGAAGGAAATACTGTATATCTTTCTTTTATAATTGCCGGCATGATTGCTCTTTTTAGTACTTATTCATATGCAAAATTGGGATTAAGATATCCCTCTACAGGCGGACCTGTTGAGTTCCTTGTAAGGAGTTTTGGAAGTGGTTTGTTGAGCGGCGGGTTTAATGTTCTTCTGTGGATTGGATATATTTTGGCTTTGGCTCTTTATTCAAGAGCATTTGATTCCTATGCATTGGTTTTTTTTCATAACCCTCCTTCAATATTGCTGAATGTTTTTGCAACGGGGATAATTATATTTTTCGTTCTATTGAATTTTATAGGGTCAAAAGCTGTAGGTAAATCGGAACTATTTATTGTTACTATAAAAGTTGGAATACTTGTGCTATTTGCAATGGTTGGTTTCTTTTTTATAAATCCGGAACTGTTATCTTTCTCCAAACTTCAACAAGTTGATAATATATTTTTTGCAGCAGCAATTGTATTTATGGGATACGAAGGTTTCGGGTTGATTACGAACGCTGCTGAAGACATGGAAAATCCGAGAAAAACTTTACCTAAAGCACTGTATATAAGTGTTTTTATTGTTATATTGATCTATGTGGGTGTTTCAATAGCCGTAATAGGAAATTTACCGCTCACAGATATTATAAAAGCCAAGGATTATGCTTTGGCTGAAGCTGCAAAACCTTTTCTTGGAGCTACAGGCTTCACTCTTATTGCTATTGCTGCTCTGTTTTCTACATCATCGGCAATTAATGCCACTCTTTATGGAGGAGCCAATGTCAGCTACCTTATAGCTAAAGATGGAGAGCTGCCCAAATATTTTGATAGAAAAATATGGAGAAATGGGAAAGAGGGTTTGATAATTACAGCAGTTTTAGTTAATTTGCTTGCAAATTTGTTTGACCTTAGCAAGATTGCTATGTTGGGAAGCGCTTCATTCCTTCTGATTTATGCAGTGGTTAATGTTGGGCATACCAAATTGCGCAGGAAAAAAAAGGTAATTTAATTCTAATCTGGATTGCAGTTATTGGAAATCTTGTTTCGTTATTAATATTGATTTATTACCTGTTCAAAAACTCTATTTTGACATTGATATCTTTGGTTATTATATTGGTATTTTGCTTTTTTTTCGAATGGTTATATGAAATATATACGAAGAAAAAAATGAAAGTAAGAGAAAGGGTGTAATAAAAAAACCTTCCCGACTTTCCTGATACCCACTACCCTGCAGAGTTGCTTTCTGCGAAACCTTAGTGAGGTGGGAGAAAGAATTTTGGACAGGGGTTTCTGACCGGTTCAGCGATACCTTTGTTAATCAGTTCAAAAAAACCAAAATTTATAATGAATCATTTTCCTTTAAAAATTATAAAGAAAATTTAAAAAGCAAAATCGTATATTTCAATGGAAAAGAGTGGACCGTGCTGCATAACCAATCTCACTGGCCTGCGAAACTTTAGCAAAGCAGAGTATCCGACAAGGATGAATCCTACATGAGATTCGTCCGAAACCTGATCTATCACCTCACTGCAGACTTGAGGCCGTCAAAGAAAAGCTGAACTACTGTTCCAGGGGGGTGCGCCCCGGTTTAAAAGTACCAGTGGTCATCAGGTCCATCACTTTGTAGGTACCCAGGGTACGGGACCGGAGAAAACCATTCCAGGCAGATTCGGCAAAGCGGCCGTTCTCTCTCAGATCAAAGAGCCATTGGTGGGCGTACTCCGGAGGGCCGGGTGCCTTGATTCCGGCATTGATCTCCCGCAGCCACTGCCGGTTCAGCTTTTCATGGGGGCCGATGGATGGAGCCAGAAGAATGGGGATCCCCAGGCCGGAATAGAATGAAAGTTCGCTGGGTTTGGTCCATAGAATATCCGTGGTTCTGAGGGCCTTGTTGAACCGTTCAAAATAGCGGCTCAGATTATCATGATAGATGATCTCAATGGCCTTACCCAATTGACCGGAGAGTCCGTGATTGTTAACATACCGGAGAATCTTCTCAAAGACCGGTTTCCGGATCCCGGCGGAAAATTTTAGTTTCACCCTCTTCTTCAGGAGATCATCCTTGAGACTCGACAAAATGGCATCCACAAATTCGATCTGTGCACCGGCACCGCCGATGGCAAAAATGATAGTAAAAACCTTGTTTTTTTGCTCAGGGACTTTTTTCTGATCCAGCCAGTGCAGTACTGACATCTCATGAAGATCAAAAAATTTCCGTTGCGGATCCAGCCGGATCAAACGGTCAAACAGATCTTCTTTCAGGACCTCCAGGTTCTCCCTGGATCCGATGTTCTCCACGGGCAGGGGGAAACCCGTAATATGAATAGATGACGGCTTTACCCCGTAACTCTCGAGACGCCACTTTACCTGGGTACAGGGAGCCAGATAGGTAATATTGCTCTTTTCAGGATTGGCCCGGACCCAGACACGATTGAAATCGGCATCGCAGATCATCAGAAAGTTTTTATCCGGTTTCCTCACATTGTCCACAGCCAGGGCGGTGGCATAAAAAGTGTGTAGCATGGGAAGACTGCTTTTTCTGACCATCTCCTTCAGGTTTTTAAAGAAATTTTTCTTCTTGGTCAGGTATTTCAGGTATTTCACCCCATACGTGGGACGGGACAGGTCTTTAGCTGGATAAGAAGGCTGGATACTTTCTATTTTTGAGAGAATTTTTTTTAGATATTTTCCGAACAGGGGAAACCGATCGGCCCGGGAAAGAAAATAGTAGGACCGCTGCACTTTTTTCCAGATCTTCAGTTCTTCCGGGGGTGTGGTTTCCCGTATGCCGTATAGGAATATCCCCTCCTTCATAAACTTCCTGAATGGGTACGCCGCCCGCATATGACCCAGCCCCATCAGGACCGAGATCACCTTCAACTTATCCTGTGACCGCCTCATGCCCCTTCACCCGCCAGCTGTTCCAGGGAATTGGAGAGAAGGGTCCTTTTCCCGATCCGGATACTGCCACCCCTCCAGTTTACCTTGTTGGAATAGAGGGGGGTGAACCAGACAGCAAAATTAACCAGATCCTTGACAGTGACCACTACCGGGATCATTGCCATTTTTTTGTAAAACTGCGGCTCATCGCTGTTCACTCTTATAAAGGTAACCACCTCCATGAGAATCCGGAGAAGAAGGATTACGGGATAAATGATCAACGCTGTCTTCTCAAACACCGGGAATGCCAGAGCCCCGGTCACAGTGGTGTTGGTGAGCATCTCCCCAAAATAGATCCCGCGGTGCATGTTGAACCGGAGTTTTGCCCATCGCGACATCCGGCCGTAAAAACTCCGGATGGTGGAGGAAGAGTTGAAATTGATTACCCAGGTGGCATTGGTGGAGATTCTGAACCCACTGGACCTGAAGGTTTCACCGATGATCTGGTCCTCGGCAAGATAATTCCTGAAATAGGAGAATCCACCGAAATACCGTATGGCATTTTTCTCAATCAGCATCGATTTCCCCACCACCACCTCTTTCCGGAAAAGGGTCCAGGAACCCAGCACATTGCCGGATAAATAGTGGCTGATGTAACTGTTTTCCATGAGGCTGCCGAAGGTACGGCTTCCGAAACCCTTGATGGGGGAGAAAACAAGGTGGGTTCCGTTGAGTATGTATTCCTCCGCCAGGGATTTCAGTGTTTCCGGTTTCACTCGTATATTGGAATCACTGACCCAGAACAGTTTGCCTTTTGCCGAACGTTCCAGAACGGAGAGCTTATGCACCTTGGGATTAATGTCCCCCCTGTGTCCCGTTTCAATGATTCTGGTCCTCACATGGGGGAACCGGAGACTCACCTTCCCGATCAGTTCGGTCACTTCATCACTCATGGAATCCACACCGAACAGTATCTCATAGCCGGGATAATCCAGCCTGTAGAAAGATTCGATGTTCCTTTTCATTTCATCGTCAATCCCCTTTACCGGTTTCAGGATGGAGACCATGGGATATCTGGTCTCATCCAAATCCATTGCACTTTTCCGGGCAAAATAGAATGTGGAGACCGTGTATATAAAGTTCAGCATAAACGAGATGCTGATCAGCAGTAAAACAAACACTTCCATATTATCCTCTCAAAAATCCTTTTCTATTTGGTAATACTATATATTCCAACTGTTAACCATGAATATTTTTTTGGTTAAAAAAGGGTTAAGGGGAGAAAAATCTATCTGAAACACGAATATATAACACACCCTTTTCACCGAATATTCATTTTCCCTTAACAAGAGAGAGGTAGAATTCATCAAGAAATGAGCCTTATAGCAGGGTTTTTTGATAAAAAGTAAGCGTTTAATCGCTTTATAAAAGATAATATAGAATTGAAATTATTTTTTCAAGTCAGCTTTGTTAACGTTCATTGGCAGAAGATTAAAAATATCCTCAGAGGTTTTGGCATAGGGATATTTTTCAAATAAATACCGGAGATATCTTGATGGATCCAGTCCATTAGCTTTTGCAGTTTCGATCAGACTGTAAAATGAAGCACTGACTCTGCCATTTCTCACGGTTTTGCTTTCTCTTTGATCCGGACATAAATATCTTTCTTCTTATTATCTCAAAGGAATATTTTGACTCAGATCAAATCTTAAAAAAAGATGGGATTTATTAAACGCTTACAAAGCAGGCCACCTACATTTAATTTCACCCGAAACGAGGGAAATCTTTAATGACAACAAGAGTTTTTTCTGAAATCAGTCCTCTGCAAGTGGGTTAGGGGGGGCCTTTTAGTATTTCAATCTGTTTTTAGCTGAAAGCTTGATGCTGAAAGCTTGATGCTGAAGGCTCAATAAAGTGTTACAAATTTCTTCTGTATTTTCCTCCGACAGTATAGAGCAGTTCTGTAATCTGACCGATTGAACAGAATTTTACCGCTTCCATTAAAACTTCGAACGTATTCTCATTCTTCAGAGCCGATAATTTAAGTTTTTCGAGCATTTTGCCGCTCTCCTTTTCATTAGCATTGATAAAATTTATCAGATTTGAAATCTGGCTCTTTTTTTCCGCTTCGGTTGCCCTTATGACTTCTCCGGGTATGGTTGTCGGTGAACCGCTGCTGGAAATAAATGTGTTAACTCCCATTATCGGATATTCTCCGCTGTTTTTCATCTGCTCATAATACATCGATTCTTCCTGTATCCTGCTCCTTTGATAATTTGTTTCCATTGCTCCCAGGACTCCGCCTCTTTCGGAAATTCTTTCAAATTCAGATAAGACTGCCTCTTCTACAAGTTCAGTTAATTTTTCTATTATAAATGAGCCCTGGTTAGGATTTTGATTTTTTGTAAGGCCGAATTCATGATTAATTATCATTTGAATTGCCAGAGCTCTTCTGACAGATTCCTCGGTAGGGGTTGTAATGGCCTCATCATATGCGTTTGTGTGCAGCGAGTTGCAATTGTCATATATCGCATATAAAGCCTGCAGTGTTGTTCTTATATCGTTAAAATCGATTTCCTGAGAGTGAAGTGATCTCCCGGATGTTTGAATATGATATTTCAGTTTTTGAGACCTTTCATTTGCGCCATATTTGAACTTCATAACCTTAGACCATATCTTTCTGGCAACTCTTCCGATTACTGCATATTCAGGGTCAATTCCGTTAGAAAAAAAGAATGACAGGTTTGGGGCAAAATCGTCTATTTTCATTCCCCGGGAAAGATAATACTCAACAAAAGTGAATCCGTTTGCGAGAGTGAATGCCAATTGTGTAATGGGATTGGCACCGGCTTCGGCAATATGATATCCGGATATGGAGACAGAGTAAAAATTTCTTACATGATTTTTTATGAAGAATTCCTGAACGTCGCCCATCATTTTCAATGAAAATTCTGTTGAAAATATACAGGTGTTCTGAGCCTGGTCCTCCTTTAATATATCTGCCTGGATGGTACCGCGAACTTTTGATATTGTTTCCCTCTTAATTTTTTCATATATTTCTTTTGGAAGTATACTGTCACCCGTTAATCCCAACAGCATCAATCCCAGCCCGTCATTTCCTTTTGGAACTTTTCCTCTGTATTCAGGTATTTTAAGGCCTCTTTTCAAATAAATATGTTCCAGCTTCTTTTTAACTTTTCCTTCAAGTCCGTTTTTTCTTATATAGATTTCACATTCCTGGTCGATTGCCGCGTTAAGGAAAAAAGCAACCATAATCGATGCAGGCCCGTTGATAGTCATTGATACTGAAGTCTTTGAGTCGGTCAGCCTGAAGCCTGAATAGAGTTTTTTTGCATCATCAAGACAGGATACAGATACTCCTGAATTTCCTATTTTTCCATATATATCAGGTCTTTTCTCCGGATCTGCTCCATAAAGAGTCACGGAATCAAATGCCGTAGACAATCTTTTTGCAGGCAAGCCTGTAGACAGGTAATGGAATCTTTTGTTTGTTCTCTCAGGTCCTCCTTCTCCGGCAAACATTCTTGTCGGATCTTCACCTTCACGCTTAAAAGGAAATACACCTGATGTGAACGGGAATTCCCCGGGTACATTTTCCTGTAAATTCCAATATAAAATGTCTCCCTCGTCACTATACCCGGGAAGCAGAATTTTCGGGATCCTGGTGTGTGAAAGAGTCTCAACATTGGTTTCAACACTGATCTCTTTATCTCTGACTTTAAACCGGTAAATGTCACCGGAATATTTTCTCTTTTTCCCCCCCCACTCTTTCAGGATTCTCCTGTTTTCCGGGGCAAGTTTTTTTTCGACTCTTTTCAACTCTGATTTCAGAATTTGAGATTGATTTTTTTCTCTTTTCCCAAGAAATTCAATAGTTTTTTTAATTGAGCCGAAAATAGATGCGATTCCTGACTGCTCGACCGATTCTTTATTATATTCTTTTACTATATCGGATATTTCTGATAAATATCTGATTCTCTTCGGTGGAATAATGTAATGATCAGTGTCAGAAAACTTTTCCTGCGAATAAGTATATTTTTTATATAATGATTGGATTTTTTCAAATGACAGCATTTTCAGGGTATCAATATACAGTGAGTTCATTCCCGTATCGTTGAATTTGGATGCAACTGTTCCAAACACAGGGAGTGCATCACCTGGTGTATCCCAGAGTTCATGATTTCTCATGAATTGTTTTCTTACGTCTCTCAAAGCATCCCTGGCTCCCCGTTTGTCAAATTTATTAATTGCTATGATATCTGCATAATCCAGCATATCTATTTTTTCCAACTGAGTTCCGGCCCCATATTCCGGTGTCATAACATACATTGATATAGTTGCCAGATCGGTAATTCTTGAATCAGACTGTCCAATCCCTGATGATTCGAGAATGATCAGGTCAAAACCGCTTCTTTTGCAAACATCAATAACCTCTTCAATATGGGAAGTAAGAGAGACATTTGACCGCCTTGTTGCAAGTGATCTCATAAACACCCTGTTATTATCTATTGAGTTCATCCTTATCCTGTCACCCAGAAGAGCTCCACCTGTTTTTCTCTTTGTCGGATCTACAGAGATAACGGCAATTTTCTTTTCATTAAAATCATTCAGAAATCGGATGATAAATTCATCAATAATCGATGATTTTCCTGCACCCCCTGTTCCCGTTATACCTAATACCGGAGTTTTCTTGTCAGGATATCTTTTTTTTAATTCATCAAGTAATTTTTCACCTCGTGGTGAACCGTTTTCAATTGAAGTGATTATGGATGCAACGGCTTTGTCCTTTCCTGCAGCAATGTCATTCACTACTATCTTTGCGCTGTTTTCAGTAGAAAAATCACACTTTGAGATGAGATCTGATATCATTCCGGTAAGTCCCAGAGCTCTTCCGTCATCCGGAGTGTAGATTTTTGTTATACCATATTCTTCAAGCTCTTTTACCTCTTTAGGGAGTATAACCCCTCCACCTCCGGCAAAGATCCTAATGTGTCCTGACCCTTTATCTCTGAGAAGATCATAAACATACTTTAGTAGTTCAACATGTCCACCCTGATAAGAGGTGATTGCAATTGCCTGTACATCTTCCTGCACAGCGCAATTAACGATTTCTTCAGCCCCCCGGTTATGCCCCAGATGAATGATCTCGCACCCGAAGGACTGCATAATTCTTCTCATTATATTTATTGATACATCATGTCCGTCAAAAAGTGATGCAGCTGTTACTAATCTGATCTTGTTTTTCGGTTTGTATATTTCCCTTTTCATATTTTGTTTTTAATTACGAATTTATTTAAGCACAGTGGATGATATTACCAGTCTCATTATTTCCGACGTTCCTTCATAGATTTCGGTTATTTTTGCATCACGTAAGTATCTTTCCACATTAAATTCATCAGTATACCCGTAACCTCCGTGGATCTGAACTGCTTTATTAGCACAAAAAGATGCAACCTCGGAAGCTTTCAACTTTGCCATAGCAGCTTCTTTTGTGTATCTAATTCCTTTGTCTTTCATCAGAGATGCCCTGTAAACCATTAACCATGCAGCTTCATATTCAGTGGCCATGTCGGCAATCATCCATTGAATTGCCTGGAAATTGGAAATAGACTGCCCGAACTGCTCCCTCTCCTTTGAAAATTTAATAGCAGCTTCGATTGATGCTTTAGCAATTCCAAGTGCCTGTGAAGCGATACCGAGCCTTCCTCCATCAAGGGTGATCAATGCAATTTTAAAACCCTTCCCAACTTCACCCAGCAGGTTGTCAGCAGGAATTTCACAATCCTCAAAGACAAGTTCTGCAGTTGATGTGGCTTTGATGCCGAGTTTATGTTCAAGTTTGCCGATCCTGAATCCCGGAGAATCCTTTTCGACTATGAAAGCGCTAATTCCCTTTGTCTTCAGAGAAGGATCTGTCGATGCAAATACCACAGCAATATCAGCTTCTTTGCCATTAGTGATAAAGTGCTTGGAACCGTTTAGTATCCATTTATCTCCTGAAAGTTTTGCGGTAGTTTTCGTTGACCCGGCATCTGAGCCTGCTCCCGGTTCAGTTAGAGCATGACATCCAATCTTCTTTCCAGAGCAGAGATCGGGTAAAAATTTTTTCTTCTGCTCTTCAGAACCAAATCTGAATATCGGATCGACGCAAAGAGAGGAATGAGCAGAAACTATAACTCCTGTAGAGGCACAGGCTTTTGAAAGCTCTTCAACTGCCAGCATATATGAAACGTAATCCATTCCGGCACCGCTATATTCAGGAGGATATGCTACTCCCATCAGTCCGAGTTCACCAGCTTTTTTTATTATATCAGAAGGAAATTCACCTGATTTATCGAACCCTGAAGCTCTTGGGGCAATCTCCTCTTTTGCAAATTTCTCTACCATGTCCCTAATCATGATTTGTTCTTCTGTTAAAAGATAATCCATATTAAATCTCCTCTGTTTTACTATATTTTATTATTATAAAGATAGATCGAAAAATATATTATTCATATACTAATTTATAAGGTTTATTACAGTAAATGTCAAAAAGCGATTATTGATCAGGGATTGATCTGATCAATAAAAAGAAGTTAAATTGTTTGAAAAAAAAAGCCCTATATTCCATAATTGAATACAGTTTGGACTCTGGCATAGCTTTGCAACAGTTAAAATTTTTTAAACTAAGAAAGTTTTTTATATTCTTGGTTTTTCTATATATTTCTTCTGCAATTATATTCTGTAGTGACGGGATAACCGTTTTTTATAATGGGAGAATTCTAACATTGGACGGTAATATCATTCATGAAGCCGTTGCAGTCCGGAATGATAAAATAATTTATTCCGGGAATAATGATCAGGCAATGAAGTTTGCCGGCAAAAACTCTGTTTTTTATGATCTTGATTCACGGACTCTGATACCGGGTTTTCACGATTCTCTTATGGATTTTCCACTTGGTTCTTTAATGCTTGAAAGGGAGTATGATATGAGGGGAATGAATCTTACTTCCGGCCTGGAACTAATAAGAAGAAGGCTTTTATCAACTGATCTTAATCAGACCCTCATTCTTTTTCTTTTTGATCAGAACAATTTCAACAACAGAATGTGGCCTTCAAAATATGATCTTGATAAAGTATCCGGTGCAAGACCTGTTGCCTTAATACGAAAAAACGGAAATGCAGTATTGCTTAACAGTGCAGCATTAAAAGCTGTCAATATTAACCCGGGAGCAGGAATAACGGGAGGGGGAATTCAAAAATTCAGGGATGGTTCTTTGAAGGGAATTCTTGTAAATAATGCTGCAGATATTTTTTTTCGTAGTGATATATATAAAAGAAGAAATTACAGAGATCCTACTGCCGAAATGATTATGAGGGGGATGAAATTTTTAAATAAACTGGGGATAACATCAGTCACAACCAGAGGAGATATCCGTTTTGTTAATTTGTTGAAAAAAATGGAAAGAGCAGGAAAACTCTCAATAAGATTTTATATCAGATTATCTTCTGATAACCTGGGCACTTATCTTATAAATAATCTTGATCTTAGCGGAAAGGGAAATTTTGTTCGTGTGGGATATCTGGGCATACCATTTGACGGAGAAACAGGAACAAGTAGTGCTGCTATGTTTTCCGGCTATCTTAATAATGGCGGATATGGATATTTTATTACCGATCCCTCAAAACTGAAGGGGATTTTAAAAATATCATCTTCAAATAAGTGGCAGACAGGTATACGCTGTCAGGGAGACAGGGCGCTCTACCGCCTTATTTCTATTGTGAAAGAATTAAAGAGGAAAAAATCAGCATTTTCAAAAAAAATAAGAGTTGAAAATCTTAAGTTTGTAACTGACATTGATATAAAAAATCTTGCAAAGTTAAAAATGATTCCTGTTATTTTTCCGAATGAATGTTCATATGAAATGCACTATTACAATGAAATTCTACCTGAAAGAGAAGGAGAGAAAAATATACCTTTAAGATCATTTCTGGATGAAGGAGTAGTTTTTGCATTTGGAAGCGGTTGGCCCGCAAATTTTGCTTCTCCTCTGAATTCGATCTATTTTGCAGTATCAAGAAAAACTCCGGACAGCAGTGATGGATGGTTTGAAAATGAAAAAATCGGATTCCTGGATGCTTTAAGAGCTTATACCTGTAATTCAGCATACGCTTCAAACAGTGAGAAATTTTCAGGAAAGATAAAGAGAGGATTCATCGCCGATTTTACAATTCTTGAACAATTACCAAAGAATTTGAATTCCTTTAATTTTAGAAGAATTCTCAGGTTAAAAACCTGGATGACAGTTGTGGGAGGTAAGATCGTTTTTAGAAAAAATATGAATTAATTATTTTTTTTTTCTTCTTTTTTCCCGGGAATAATATTTGTTAGGCCCATTTTTTCAAGAATCTGAGAGCGTATTTTCTCAAGAAGTTTCCTGTTTTCTTTAAGGAGTTTTCGTACAGATTCTTTTCCCTGCCCAAGTTTTTCTTCTCCGTAAGAATACCATGATCCTGTCTTGGATATAATTTCGTTTACAACTGCAAGGTCTATTATATCTCCCTCTTCCGATATTCCCTGCCCGAAGAGTAGATCAACTTCAGTAAATTTAAAAGGTGGAGCTACCTTATTTTTTACAATTTTAATTCTCGTCCTGCCACCCACAATTTCAGTACCGCTTTTCAAAGTCAGTATCTTTCTGACATCTATTCTAATTGAACTGTAAAATTTTAATGCTTTACCACCGGTAGTAGTTTCAGGGTTTCCCACAAACATACCAATTTTTTCTCTCAGTTGGTTAAGGAAGATAAAAGTAGTTTTTGATCTTGCTACAATAGCTGTTAATTTCCTGAGAGCCTGGCTCATGAGACGTGCCTGTAATCCCATGTGACTGTCACCCATATCCCCTTCCAGTTCGGCTTTGGGAACCAGTGCTGCAACACTGTCTACCACGATTATATCCACGCCTCCCGAACGAACAAGTATTTCTGCAATCTCAAGTGCCTGTTCTCCAAAATCCGGTTGGGCTATGTAAAGCTCGTCGATATTAACTCCCAATTTCTGTGCATATACCGGATCAAGGGCATGTTCAGCATCAATAAATGCAGCGTATCCACCTGCTTTTTGTGCCTGAGCGATTGCCTGCAGGGCGAGGGTAGTTTTTCCTGAAGCTTCGGGTCCGAAAATTTCAACTACTCTTCCTCTGGGAAGGCCGCCAACACCGAGGGCAATGTCGAGTGATAGGCATCCGGTTGAAATAGCCGGTACATTTACTCTTTCGTCTCCTCCCATTTTCATTATTGATCCCTTTCCGAATTGCTTTTCAATTTGAGAAAGCGCATTATTTATTGCTGTAAGCTTTTGATCTTCACTGCTCATTTTCCCTCCGGTTTAATGTATTTGTTTCTTTACTATTTCCCCAGATATTCGACTTTTTCAAACTCATCATCTTCTATCTGATATGATTCGATTAACTCCTTCAATGAGTTTAACATATTAATCAGGTCATTTTCTATCTCTTTTCGTTTAAATTTTAAATTTTTAATTTCACTTTTAAGATCCTTTTGTCTCTGGACAGCACTGTTAATGATCTCATCCGCTCTCATTTCAGATTCTTTGACTATCATTTCCCCCTCTTTCTCAGAGTTGGATTTAATGTCCTTTGAGAACCTGTGTGCTGAAACGAGTGTTTCTCTCAAAATGTCCTCTTTCCTCTCATATTTTTGAATGTCGTTCTGAAGTTTTTCCAATTTTTTTTTCATCTTCTCTTTTTCGAGAATCTCACTTTCAAGAGTTTCTGCAACGAGAACGAGAAATTGTTGTACCTCAATCCTGTCATAACCGTTAATTTTTTTGTTAAAGGTTTGACCTAAAATATCCTGTGGAGTCAATTTCATTTTAACCTCCTGTTAATATGATATAGTTTAGAAATCTGGTCAACAAGTTATTGATCAGATAAAGAAAAAAAATAATTATTACAGGTGAAATATCAATACCTCCGATGATTGTAAACGGAATGTATCGATGAATTATTCTAAATACAGGATCTGTTATTTTTCTAAGGAAATAGATCAGATTATTTGCCGGGATTCCACCTGCCCATGAAATCACTGATCTTATAATGATTATTATTATATATATTTCGATTCCAAGCTGAACAACCTGCACGAATGATTTTAGCAGGTCGTTCAATATCACTGGAATCTTCTCCCGAAGAGAGCAGTTCCGATTCTGATTATTGTTGCACCTTCTTCAATAGCAACTTCATAATCATTACTCATTCCCATCGAGAGTTCGCGGATATCAAAATTTTCTATGTTTCTTGAGTTTATTTCCTCTTTCAATTCATTCAATTGGGTGAAATAGGATCTACTGAACTCCGGATCATCGTGATAGGGCGGAATGCACATTAATCCGATTATCTTTACTCTGTTTAGCATTGAGATATAATTTAGTGCCTTTCTCAGGCCTTCAATAGTAAACCCCGCTTTGTTCTTCTCGTCGGCAATGTTAATTTCTATAAAAGCCTCAGTGAGACTATTAACTCTCTTATGAATATGTTCAATTGATTTTACGCTGTCAACAGATTCAATGAAATCAAAACTGTTCAGTATTTTATTGATCTTATTTTTTTGCAGCTTTCCGATAAAGTGCCATTCGATACCGTCTGAACCGATAGTTTCACGATGTTCCTCTGCTTCCTGGGTTTTGTTCTCACCGAATAGTTTTATCCCTAGATTTTTTGCTTCCAGGATTTTTTCAATCGGTTGATTTTTGCAGACAGCAAGTAGTTGGATGTCATCAGGGTTCCTTTTTGAACGTTCACATGTTTTTTTTATTCTGTTGATAATTTTTTCGTAGTTTTCTTTTACACTCATGATTTATTTCCCTTGAAGCCCTATTTTAACATATTTCGGTATTTATTTAAATTCCGGTTATCACTGCTTTTCCTTTCTTGTTTTAGAATCAAAATACTGTATAATTAATTTATGATAGAACGCCTAAATAACTTTTTCAGGGAACTGGAAGAAATTATAACAAAACCCGGAAAAACACTTGGGAAGATCATGGATGAAAAGAGATGGCTTTCCTACCTGGCTTTTATTCTAATAATAATATTTATACTAAGTTTCATTAGTTTACCTTATACTCTGGACAAGATGTCTGAAATTATGCAGAATTCCCAGATGTCTGATTTTCTCAGTAATAATAATCTTAATTATGAAAATCTCTCCTTTATCCAAAAAATATTCTTTGTCTTTCCTGAAATTTTCTCTGTTTTTTTAATAATTGGCGTCGGTGCATTTTTTACATATCTTTTTTTTGGAACTTCCGGAGTTGATGGCCTTTATATAAACTACTTTTCCATTGTAACGGCGGCCTCCTTAATTGACATTGTATTCCCGAAAATTGTTGAAACATTTTCATCTATCTTTCATTTAAAAATTCTTTCCTATTTTTCTCCGGCTGTTCTTTTCGGATTGAACCAGCAGAAATCCTTTCTCTCTATATTTGTGTCAAGAATTGATTATTTTTCTATCTGGTATACAATCGTTGTTGCTTTAGGAATTGCCTGTTTTGCAAAAATTTCAATAAAAAAGAGTATGATTATCTCATCTGTATATTTTGTATTTAGGATTCTTGTTATCTCTGCCTTTTCATTCTTTTTTCATGGGACTGCCGCTTGATTTATCTGTAATTTTTCAGTTCCCTCTCAACTTCTCGCCTGATATCCTTTTCTTTTAGTTTCTGTTTCTTATCATAAGATCGTTTTCCCTTCGCAAGTGCTATCTCGACCTTAACTTTTCCATCTTTATTGAAGTACATTCTCAGAGGAATGATCGTAAGGCCTCTGTTCTTTACCCGTTTGTCAAGTTTGTGAATTTCACGTTTGTGGAGTAGAAGTTTTCTCGTCCTTAATGGTTCATGGTTGTTATAACTTGCGTTTGAATAAATACCAATGTGGGCATTTATCAGTGAAGCTTCAAGGTTTTTTATATCAACAAAAGAATCTTTTAGATTGACCTTCCCCTCTCTGATCGATTTAATTTCACTTCCCTTTAGTGCTATCCCGGCTTCAAATTTTTCAACTATTTCATAGTCATGACGGGCTTTTCTGTTTATTGTGATATTTTTCTGCTCCATTGTTTTGTTACTGATTATATTCTATTAATCGGAGCCGGTAAAGAGTGGAAGTCAGGGATTATTTCTATTCAGTTCGAGTCTGATCTCATCAATTTTTCTCTTTCCCATTTTTTCGACAGTCAGCCTGCATCTGTTTAATTCGATACTATCTCCTTTTTTAGGCAGTTTACCGAAAAAAAAGATAAAGAGCCCCGAAAATGTTGAATAGTCCTTTTTCTGCGGGAAATCCGTGTTTAATTTATAGTTAATCTCTTCTACGGGAACAGACCCCCTGATAATTAATATATCATTTGATATTTCTGAAATTTCTTCTGAATCTAGATCTATCTCTCCCAGCATCTCACTGAAAATATCATTAAGTGTGAGAAGACCTATAGTTGCTCCGTACTCATCGAGAACTATCGCCATTTCCCTACCATTCTCCCTGAATTCTTTCAAAACGTAATTCAGAGAAGAAAATTCAGAGATAAAGAAAGGTTTCTCTGCTTTTCTAATAATTTTATCCCTTATTATCCCCTCTCGTATCAGCATCGGCAGCATTTTTTTTAGATTAATTATGCCTTTGATAGAATCAAGAGAATTTTTATACAGTGGAAGTCTTGATACTCCGGCACTGATAAGGACCTTTTTAAATTCTTTTTCGGAGGAGTCAATATCAGCTGCGATAAAATCCATTCGTGGAGTCATTACACTTTTTACATCTTTTTTCCCAATATCGATAATTTCATTAAGCATATCGAGAGAATCGGGATTATATTTAAACATGGCAACTTCAGTTGACAGAAAATGTTTTAACTCCTCGGATGTAAGATCTTTTTTTTCCGTTTTTCTCTGCTTTTTTATTAGAAGGTTTGACAGAAAGGAGAAGAACTTAACAAAAGGGAAAAAAAGTTTTGAAAATAGTTCTATCGGATATGCATAATAAGAAGACAATTTTTCACTGTACCTGTAGGCATAGGACTTTGGAATTATTTCGGCAAAGAAAAGGATTATAAATGTAGTGAACAGGGTTGAACTAAGGAGGACCAGTTTTTCGTTATAGTAAAAAATTCTGGTGAAAAAGATCGTTGATATGGAAGCGGCAAAAATATTTACGATATTATTTCCGATAAGTATCGTTGAAAAAAACTCTTCAGGCGATTTTAAAATTTTTAGCAGAAGTTTTGCTTTTTTGTTTTTCCGTTTTGCATCGTGTTTCAGCCTGATTGAGTTCAGTGATAAAAGAGATGTTTCGGCAGATGAGAAAAATGCACTGAAAAGAACCAGGAAAATAAAGATTAAAATATATCCGACCATTTATCCCCTATGAATTTTAGAGGCGAATTATCTTTTTTTCAACTATTTTCTGTGTTTGGAATAAATCTGGTAAACTATTTTATATAAAGATGCTCCGATGCAATCATTAACAAGCTGAACATTCTTTGCAGTTTTCGGAAGCCTTAAAATTCTCGGAGCAAAATTAACAACTCCTTTTATTCCGTGATCAACAAGCTGGTCAAGCATTTCCTGTGCGACAGAATCCGGAACGGAAAGCAGTGCAATTTTTATTTCAGGATGGTCTTCCAGATATTGACCCATTGTGTCAACATGAAGAATAGGGATCTTTTCTTCCCTGATCTTCAGTTCAGTTCCAACTAATTTCGGCTTAATATCAAAAAGTGCCTTAACATAAATGTTTCTTACCTTGAATAATTTGTATTCAGATAATGCTCTGCCGATTCTTCCTGCTCCGACAACAATTACTTCCGCTCCCTTATCTATAGATAAGATCCTTTTTAACTCCCTGAAGAGTTTTTTTACCTGGTACCCTTTTTTCTGTTTACCTACAGAAATTCCGAGGTAGAAAAAATCCTGCCTGACCTGGTTACATGAAACTCCGGTTATTTCCTCGATTTTCTTTGATGATATATACTCATCTTCAGGCAGATCAAGCTTCAATAATGCCTCGTAATAGAATGAAATCCTTCTAATAACCCTTAAACTGATCTTTCTTTTCATCTTGACCTCTTTATTGTTTATTTGTCAACTATATATTAGTCAATAAGATATGTCAAGTATTTAACAATATTTTCACTTTTGCATTTTCTCTTCAATCTCATCAACTTTTTTTGGAATTGGTTTTCCCAGCAGTTTATGACCCTTGTCTCTGACCAGGATATCATCTTCAATCCTGACTCCGCCAAATTCCCTGTATTTTTCAACCTGATCATAATTTATAAAATTTGTGAATTTTTGCTCGGATTTCCACTTGTCAATGAGTGCCGGTATGAAATAGATTCCCGGTTCAACCGTAAAGACAAATCCGGGCTCAAGTTCTTTTGCCAATCTGAGATATGCTAATCCGAATTGACCACTTCTTTTAATGTTTTCATTGTAACCGACATAGTTTTCTCCTAAATTTTCCATGTCGTGAACATCGAGTCCCATCATGTGACCAAGACCGTGCGGGAAAAAGAGGGCATGGGCTCCTTCATTCACTGCATCTTCAACATTTCCCTTCATTAGTCCGGCATCTTTCAGGCCGGAAGCAATTATTTGAGCAGACATTAAATGAACATCTTTATATTTCTTCCCGGGCTGTGAAAATTCTATCGAGGTTTCATTTGCTTTTAAGACAATTTCATAAATCTCTTTTTGTTTTTGTGTAAATCTTCCGGAAACCGGAAAGGTCCTTGTAATATCCGATGCATAATATTCAGGGGATTCGGCACCTGAATCGACAATGAGAATATCTCCTTCATTCATAAGATTCTTATGGTAGTGGTTATGTAAAGTCTCACCATGAACTGACAGAATCACAGGAAATGATATATTTGAACCCCTCTGAGTAACGATTCTATTTATCTCTGCAACCATTTCCCTCTCATATCTTCCCGGTTTAATTTTCTTTAGTAATGATTCATAGATGTCGCAGGAAATTTCAAGAGCTTTTTCAATCTCTGCTATCTCCTCTTCGCTCTTATATGATCTCTGTTTAGCAACTGCTTTTATCAAATCTATGGAAGAGTAATTTTTTAGTTTATCAGAGTTGATCCCAAGTAAATTGCTTAAAAACAGAGTTGTTTCTCCTCTGTAAGGGGGGAGAAAATGAATGATTCTTTTACTACTTAAATAAGCTTTGATTTTTTCGTTGAGCTCTTTATGGCTACCGCTATTATTAACTCCTGCCATCGATGCAAGTTCACTTACAGTAGGTTGCGGACCCATCCAGATTATATCATCTACCGTAAAATCGTAACCGAAGATATAATCTTCATTTTCATCTATATCAATAACCCCGTAAAAATCTGGTTTATCAATCCCAAAATAGTACAAAAAAGTACTGTCCTGCCTGAAATGGAACGGGTTTGCAGGATAATTCATTGGAGATTCCGTGTTTCCAGGCAAAATGATAATTCCATTGCCCACTAATTTTTTCAATTCCTCACGTCTTTTTACGTAAATATCTTTCTTAAACATTGATCACCTCTTTGTTTTTATATTTAGAATATTACTCTACTTAATTGGAATTTTTAACCTTTTTGATCATTTTTTTTTCAATAGCATCGATAATTGAAATATCAGAATTGTTTTTAGTAATAATACCGATTAAAATTTTCTCGCATTTCCTGATAATGACCTCTCCTTCCCGGACATAGTTTGGATCTTTAAATATGTGATCTTTTCCTGATACTGAAATAGAACTCTTTTTTCTGCTCAGGTATGAGGTATATTCAGTGATTATCCCGGAAGCAGCCTCTCTACTTTTTGTCATGATGATGAAAACTCTGAAGGGATTGCCGGTTAATTTATACCTGGAAAGAAAAGCTGATTTAAAAAATGAATAACCAAGAAAATTTTTACTTACAAATTGTTCTGAATTTTTTATTCTTCCTGAATCGGGAAACATTTTCAGTTCATCCGGAGGTTTAGCAGTTCCTTTCAGAAACGAAGCTATCTTTTTTGAGATCCCGGACAGAATAGAAAGCTCATTAGTTCCAAGATCAAAAGCTGCAATTTTTATATAGAAACTACCTTTATAGAAATTCAATATTCCTTCTTCCCAATAGCCCTGAGCCCCAATATCTAAAAAAGTTCCTTCTTCCGGTTTTTCCTGGGAATACATTCCGAAAGCATATTCAGGGCTAGCATGCTCATAGATATCGACAGTGATATCTTTTCCATTATCACCTTTATAGCTTTGGGAATGGAGGATTTTGAATTCATAATCTATAAACTGGTCTGCAGCTCCATCAATATATTCAAAAAGAGTATCCGGTTTGTATACCGAAGGCTTTTCCTCTTTTTTCATTCCCGCGATATCCGGAAAATTAATTTTGTCAGATGCTGATAAAGTCTCTTTCAGGGTAAGTCCTGTAAAACAAAAAATAAAAAGTGTGATAAAAATAATTTTTGATTTCACTTTTACTCCCATTCTTTTATTACAATTTTAATGTTCTTTTGTCAATCAGTTAAATATTATTTGATAGTTCAATATTTAACGATTGTCTCACAGGGAGGAAAATGTTAAACTTATAATGATTTCGGAGGTATTGAAATGCTGTCATTAATTGAACTGCTGGTTTTTATAATTCTTCTTCTGCTTACAATATTTTACTTCTTTAAACCTATAGGCAGGATTATAAAACTCATAAAAACAGGTCATCCTGAAAACAGAACCGATCATTTTTTTTCAAGATTAACCGATTCGGTTTCATCTTTTTTTCTTCTTTTCTGTTCTGTAAAACCCGAAAGACCTTTTACCGGATTTGTACATTTTTTTATTCTTTACGGATCACTAACTTTCGATACAATAACTGTTTACCATATATTCGAGGGATTTAATAAAAATATTCATGTAGGTTCTCTTCATTCACTTATTGTGGATGTTTTTTCTATCACGGTTATTCTGGCTGTATTATTTTTTCTTGTTAAAAGGTATATTGCAAGAAATTCATCTTATACCTACGGTACAACGGAATCTCCGATAATTTATACTCTCCTGATCACAGTGACTGTTACATTTCTTCTCTATGAAGGAGCATCGATTGCTCTTCATCCCGAGAGAGAGACAATGGCCTTTCTCGGAAATGCTGTTGCAGGATTTTTGCCGCCATCCTATATGCTTCTCAAAGTATCCTGGTGGATTCATATCCTGAATGTTTTTGCATTTATTCTTTATGTTCCCAGATCCAAGTATATGCATATGTTCATGGGTCCTGTAAACATATTTTTAAAAAGCAGGAACTCCTCTGCATTTCTTAAAACAATGGATCTTGAGAATTCAGAATCATTTGGAATAGTAAATTTATCTGATATGACTCAAAAAGACCTCCTTGACGGATATGCATGCATTGACTGCGGAAGGTGCACTGATTATTGTCCTGCGTCAATAAGCGGGAAACCTCTCTCTCCCAAAACAATTATTACCAAAATGAGGGACTCTTTATCCGATGAGGGATTAAAAAAATTGAAAGACAACGATTATGAATTTCCTCCGTTAATGGATTATATCTATGAGGATGATGAGATCTGGACCTGCACTACCTGTGGTGCATGTATGGAGGTTTGTCCGGTTAAAAATGAACATATCCGAAAAATTGTCGGCCTGAGGCAAAGCAGAGTTCTCATGGAATCAAAATTCCCTGCCGAACTCAACCAGTTTTTTAAAAATCTTGAGAACAACAGTAACCCGTGGGGATTCGGAGCATCAGCAAGAGGAGATTGGACTGATGGTGAAAATGTCAGGTTGATCTCCAATTCACCGGATTCTGAATATCTACTTTGGGTTGGATGTGCAGGTTCATTTGATGACAGAAACAAGAAGGTTCTTCAATCTTTTATAAAGATACTTAACCATGCAAATGTTGATTTTGCAGTTCTCGGAAATGAAGAAAAATGCTGCGGAGATCCGGCAAGAAGATCAGGAAATGAATATCTTTTCCAGATGATGGCGGGAGAAAATCTTGAAATTTTTAAAAAATATAATGTAAAAAAGATAATTACAACCTGCCCGCACGGTTATAATTTATTTAAAAATGAGTATCCGGAAGTTGCTTCCAAACTGATGAATTATAAATTTGATGCCGAAGTAATACACCATACGGATATGATTAATGAATTACTTGAAAATAATCGTTTAAAAATAGATAGATCTAATGGATCCCAAATAACTTATCACGATCCCTGCTACCTCGGAAGGCATAACCAAAAAATAGATAACCCTAGAAAGATTATTAAAAAAACCGGAAACAAACTGTTTGAAATGAGACATAAAAAGAAGCAGAGTCTGTGCTGCGGAGCCGGCGGAGGTCTTCTATGGACTGAAGAGAAGATCGGGGATAGGATCAACCATATAAGAAGTGATGAAGCCCTTGATACAGGTGCAGATGTTGTTTGCACTGCATGTCCATTCTGTACAATTATGCTGGGTGACGGGATAAAGGATAAGGGAATGGAGGATAAAGTAAGTGTAAAAGATCTTGCTGAAATTGTTGCAGGTCAACTGACAGATTAAAGTACGGCAGTCCTTACGATATCTATTTTTCTGTTGAGAAATATTTCACCGACACGTTTGAAACGGCCGGGAAAATCGGTGACATAAAATTCATCTTCTACTGAATCTTTTATTCCTCCGTTCAGCCATCCATATTCCCTCATAAGGGATTCTACTTTCATAGCCATAACTTCTGCCGAATCAATAAGTCTGATATCAGATCCCATAACTTTTCCTATCACATTCTTCAATACCGGATAATGGGTGCAGCCTAAAACAAGGGTTCCTATTCCTCTCTTTTTCAGAGGGATCAGGTATTCTTCTGCTACCATTTCTGTAACGGGGTGGTTAATCCATCCTTCTTCAATGAGAGGCACGAAGAGCGGGCAGTCCCTGCTGAAAACTTCAATTCCGGGATCATTTTTTTTTATAATATTTGTATAGGCTCCGGAAGAGATTGTTGCTGTTGTTCCTATTACTCCTATCTTTTTTGCCTTTGTTTTCAATGCTGCTTCGGATCCCGGCCCGATCACACCTAAAACAGGAATATCAAGATGCTCCCTCAGATATGTTTCGGCATGTGATGAAGAAGAATTACAGGCAATAACGATCATCTTTACCTGCTTAGAGAGGAGAAATTCCGCATTTTCAATTGAAAATTTTCTTATACTGTCAGGTGATTTTGATCCATAAGGAAGCCTTGCCGTATCTCCGAGATAGATCACTTTTTCGCCCGGAATTTTCTCTTTTATAGATTTATAAACTGTGAGACCGCCGATTCCGGAATCAAAAATTCCTATTGATTTACTTTGCATCAACTATCATTTTGTAATTGGGGAAAAACGGATTCTTTATATCCAGATGTCCTGCAATTGTTTTGTATTCATTTCCGTCAATCAGAAACTTCACTTTCTTAACTTCACTAAAATTGTAACAAAGATTATTTACAAAGAAGTATATGAACTCAATCTCACTTCCTGTTCCTCCCGGGAAATTGTTTAAAAGTTCAATACTGAAATCAAGAATTATCATATTCTCATTTTTCAAATAGTAAACACTGTTCAATCTCAATCCGGACGGATATGGAGAAATTCTCTTGGAACTTTCCGAAAACATTAATTCCAGGAATTCCCTGTATATCTCTCCCCGGTTCTCCGGAACTGCAAGAAAAAATTTTTTGGGTCTGAAAAATCTAGATTTTTCAGTTAGAAAAAAAATTTTCACTCCCCTCTTTTCCGGAAGATCCTGATCGCTCATTTCCCTGTTTTCTTTTTCACTATCAGGTCTTTTCCCTGAATCAGAGCTTGAATTAAGGAAGATGATCAATGAAGTAATAAAAAATATAAGAGCCAGAATTCCAAGGATGTATATAATCCTTCTGTTCATTTAAACCTGCTGTTGTAATTTTTTATAAAATTTGAAATCCCCCTGAAAATAGCTCCTGAAACCGAGTCAAGGAAATTATCGTCCTTCATTCTTATCTCTTCGTATTTATTTGAAACAAATGCAATCTCAATGAGTACAGCAGGCATTGAAGCCCTCATCAGTACTCTGAATGGAGCTTGTTTAACTCCCCGGTTAACGGTGTTCATCACAACATTAAGCTCGTTTTGAATGTATTCCGCCAATTTGCTCGACTCTTTGATATATTCTGTCTGGGCCATATTCCAGAGGATCATATTCAGTTCATCATTCTGCTGTTCAGACACTCCCTGAGGTGTTCCGTTCTCCTTCATAGCAAGTTTATGTGATTCCTGATCAGTTGCTTTCAGGCTTACATAATATGTTTCCGGCCCCCTTGCCGAACGCCTGAAAGATGAATTGACATGGATTGAGATGAATAGCTGGGCTTTCTGGTTGTTGGCTCTTGAGACCCGGGAATCCAGGGCAACCTCAACATCAGATGTTCTTGTCATTATTACTCTCAATCCGAGGGATCTCTCCACTCTCTTCTTCAGTTTTTTTGCTACAGACAGGGTAATTTCTTTTTCCTGCATTCCACCTTTTCCAACTGCGCCAAGATCTGTACCTCCATGGCCCGGATCGATACAAATTGTATCAATTGTAATAGCTTCCTTTGAAAGCGGTTTGTATTCTGTCTGCTCCTGGTTTTTACCAGTTTCTGCACTATTCCCGGAATTTATATTTGAAGATTCGATTTTAGCTGCTCTGACATCAAATACAACCCTGAAAGGTTTTTCCAGAACAAAATTTTTTACAACGGATATATTATTTTTAAATATTATTTTAAAAGCATTTCCCTTCTTTTCCGGAGAGAATTCTACTTTTTCAACAAGATCTGATCCTTCGGAATCAACACGGTAACCGTCGAGTTTTTGATTACTATCCAGTTTTAAAACCAGCTTTCCGTCTTTTATGTTATCTGTGCTGAAACTGAATCCGGAATTTCCTTCAAAAACAATTCTTGTAAAATCGGCATGATCGTATGCTCTGATATTAATTGAGAGTGGATAAAGGGTTGCAGCAGAACAAAATAATAAGAGGACGAGTACCGAAGATTTAAATGATGTGTTCATCTGTTTTCGCCATAATTTCCAGCCGTATAAACCAATAAGTATCTTCTCCGACATTCAATTAATCACGATATAATATACATTCTTCCGGTCATAAAATCAAGGCAGG